>NZ_LMMI01000008.1:63079-64751 GCF_001422775.1 Methylobacterium sp. Leaf87
GTTGGCTCTCGGTGTGAGCGAGAGCGCCTCTCGCGTGTGGCAATCGACGACCGTCAGGATCCGGAACGGACGCCCGTCGAACAGGCGGTCGGACATGAAGTCCATGGCCCAGACTTCGTTGGGTCCACCGATCGCTGGACTACCCTGACGATACCGCCAAGCCCGCTTGCGCTTGGGCAGCTTGGACCGGATCGACAGCCCTTCGTCGCGGGTTGTTCCGGTAGGTGCGCTTATGGTTCACCTCCCAGCCCGGGCAGCTTGGACCGGATCGACAGCCCTTCGTCGCGGGTTGTTCCGGTAGGTGCGCTTATGGTTCACCTCCCAGCCCTCCCGTCGCAACAGGATGTGCAGCCGCCGATAGCCGTAGCGCACCCGCGCCGCGGCCAGCTCCTTCAATCGCATCCGCAGAGCGACTTGCGGATCAGAGCGCTTGGTATAGCGCTGGGACGAACGGCCGAAGCCGGTRGCCAGACAGGCCCGACGCTCGCTGATKTCGTAARCCRCCTGCARATGACCRGCGACCTCACGGCGAGCGGCGGGCCTCACCACTGATCCTTGAGGACGTCCTGCAGCATGGAGCGGTCCAGCGTCAGGTCGGCGACCAGCCGCTTCAGCTTACCATTCTCGTCCTCCAACTGCTCGAGCCGTCGGATCTCCGGCACGCCCATGCCAACGAACTGCTTCTTCCAGCGGTAAAACGTCGGCTCGGATACGCCCATCTTCCGGCAGACCTCGTCCACCGTCGCGCCGTTCTCCGCCTGCCGCAGGGCGAAGGCGATCTGTTCATTCGTGAAGCGTTTGCGAGGCATGGCATCCACCCTCCTTCAGGGTTCAGGATGCCCNGCGCCGTTCTCCGCCTGCCGCAGGGCGAAGGCGATCTGTTCATTCGTGAAGCGTTTGCGAGGCATGGCATCCACCCTCCTTCAGGGTTCAGGATGCCCGAAAAACTTGCGCTCAGCGCGGACCAGTTTGCTGGGTCAGCGTCAGACCAGATGCCGAAACTCATCGACGGGTTCACCCGCGAGTGCCTGGGCATCCGGATCGCTCCTGAGTTCGAAACCCTGAACGTGACCGTCCCCCTGTCAGACCTGTTCAGCCTTCGCGGGATGCCAGGGCATTTCCAACCTGACGACGGGCCGGAGTTCAGCGCCACGGTCGTTCCGGACTGGATCGCGGCGATTGGCTCGCTGTTCGCCGACATCGAGCCGGGCAGCCCCGAGGAACGGCGACTGCGAAAGCCGCGACGCCAAGCTCGGGGCGAACTCCTCGACGGCGCCGTAATCGGCAGCCGCGTGGAGACCAGCCTCGTCATCGAGCAAGCGCGACGGTACCGGCGCCAGCCTCGCAGGCCGGCCGCCGGGCGGGCAGGCCGACGGCCCCGGCGGGTTCTGCGGCTACGCCCGCACGGTCGAACGACCCCACCTTCGCAGGGGAGGCAAGCGGGGCCCATGGCGGTGCAACGCGAGCCCGGGGACGAGGCGATCGGGACCGGCCCGGATACGATGCGAGAAACCCGGATGACGAACACAATCGCAGGTGGTATGCGGTGTCGTCAGCTTGACGGTCCGGAGACCCGCCGATGGAGCCCCATGTCCGCTACACGCAGGCGGGTCGTCTTCTGTCGATCGCGACGGTGCTGGGCGAGGACGCGCTGCTGCTGGAGCGGCTGGAG
>NZ_LMMI01000009.1:0-59837 GCF_001422775.1 Methylobacterium sp. Leaf87
CTGTTCCCCTCGACCTGCACCGACACCTTCGGCACCAAGTTCGCCGCCACCAATGCCGGCCTGCTCTACACCGCCAAGGGCACGGCGGCCCTGCTGGTGCCGGTGGCCAACTACCTGCAGCAGAGCACGGGGAGCTGGGACGGGGTGTTCCTGGTCGCGGCCGGCGCCAACGTCCTCGCCTCGCTGCTGGCCATCGCCGTGCTGAAGCCCTGGCGCAAGCGGGTCGTGGCCCAGGCGCAGATCGCCCCCGAGACCGTCCAGGCCCCGCGCATCGTCACAGCCTGACGCCCCTCGAACCCTCCACATGCGGGGCCGGACATCCGTCCGGCCCCGCATCCGTTCCGGGAGAGCCACCATGCAGCACACCCCCGAATGGCGCCGGATGAACACGGCCCCGCAGGACGTCGACCGGGTCTGGCTCAGGCACCGCACCCTCGGCATCGTCCTCGCCGAGGGCCGGGCCGGACGCTGGTACGCACCGAACGTCGCCCGCCAGATCTGGCGCTGGCACCGCTGCGAGGCGGGGCCGGATCCGTTCGAGGGCTGGCTTCCGTTCGACGCCCTGACGCCGACGCCGGCGGCGATCGCACCGTCCGTGCCTGCGGCCGCAATTCCCCTGCCCGCGCAGAAGGGTCCGTCGGCCATGGCGCGATGAGCGCCGATGCGTTGCACCGGGCGGGCTCACCGTATCGGTCACCGGCCCCGCGTCCGTCAGGACCCCGCGTCCGCTAGGGCGCCGCGATCGCCGCAAGCGCCGTGTGCCCGTCGACCACCACGCCGCGCGGCCACACATCCCAATCGGCGTCGCCGGTGATCGCCTCGGCGAGACGTCGCTTGTAGACGTGGCGGGGCACCTCCTCGGCGCCGAACTGCAGCAGGTGGTCGGTGACGAACTGGGTGTCAGCGAGGCGGTAGCCCCCGGTCCGCAGGCGGGCGACGAGGTGGACCAGGGCGACTTTCGAGGCGTCCCGCACGGTGTGGAACATGCTCTCGCCGAAGAACGCCGCCCCGAGGGAGACCCCGTAGAGTCCGCCGACGAGGCGGCCCTCGGCATAGACCTCCACCGTGTGGGCGTGGCCGGCGTCGAAGAGCGCGCCGTAGAGGTCGCGGATGCGGGCGTTGATCCAGGTGCGCGCGGCATCGCGGCGCGGTGCGGCGCATCCGGCGATCACCGCGTCGAAATCGTGGTCGACCCGGACTTCGAAGGCGTCCGACCGCACGGTGCGGGCGAGGCGCTTGGCGACGTGAAAGCCGTCGAGGGGCAGGATGCCCCGCGCCTTCGGCTCGACCCAGTAGATTGCCGGATCGTCGGCATCCTCCGCCATGGGGAAGATGCCCGCCGCGTAGGCCTTGAGCAGGATCTCGGGCGTGATGTCCACGCGGTCCGCGTCATGCATGGAAAAGACTTTGCATGGAGGAGACTTTGGCGTGGTGCGCGTCGGAATGCCAGGGTGAAGGCGGGCTCCGAACGCGGAACGGCGGAGCCGGGAGGCTCCGCCGCTGGACGAATCGGGACCGGGTCCGCCGATCAGAACTCCGGGCCGCCCGAGGTCGTGCCGAGGTTCGGCACCGTGCGGTTGATCTGCTCGGCGTTGCCGCCCTTGGCCGAGTCGACGATGATCGCCTCGCTGTTCGAGGGGAGCGGACGGGCACCGACGCTGCCCGTCGCGTCGAGGTCGACGAGGCCGGTCTCGGGATTGCGATAGGCGCCGTAGACGGACGGGTTGTCGATGGGGCCGCGCGTGGTGTTGCCGGCCTGCGGCACGGCGCGCTCCGGCTGGCCGACATTGCCGGAGGGGGACTGGGCCAGGGCGCCGGTCACGGACAGGGCAAAGGCGGCGACGGCGAGGGTCACGGAACGCATGGGTGTCTTTCGGGATGCTATGGTGTGTCCGGTTGGCGCGGGGCCGATGGCCCTGGCTGGGAAACTGTCTGTCTCCCGTCCGGTGTGGGGAGAGAAGTCGATTGTGCGCAATCGGTTCCAGCGAATTATTTGCTGGCAAAATGCCGCATCGCGTGGCCCTGGCGCCCTTGCCGTGGCCGCCCAATGCAGGGGGATTCTGGAGCCTTCACCATCCGCAATGAGCGGAAAGCGGCAGGTATCGGGTCCGCATAGCCACGCGACCGGACCCAAACTGGGGATTTCTTTGCTTATCAATTGATCGTGATGGTGACGGCGCTTGCCCGAACACCGTCTCGGATTGCGCATGAAAAAAGGCCGGCCCCATGGGGAGCCGGCCAATGACGGACGGTTCGGTTTCGCGAGCCGGGTGTCACACCCGGCTCGCCGCGGGGCGGTCTATTGGGCCGGACCACCGGACGTGCTGCCGGTGTTCGGTGCCCCGCGGGTCGGGTCCGATGCGTTGCCCCCCTTGGCCGAGTCGACGGAGCCCGCGCCGGGGGACATGCCGCCCTCGCCCACCGGCGTCGATTCGGTCCGGGTCGGGGCCATGTCGCGGGTCGAGGGCTTGTCGATGGGGCCGCCGGCGGTGTTGCCCGCCTGCGGAACGCCGCGCTCGGGCTGGCCGACATTGCCGGACGAGGATTGCGCCAGGGCGGGGGTGGCGAGGAGGGCGGTGGCGATCAGAACGTAGGAGAGGCGCATGGACGGTTCCTCGGCGGACACGGGCGAGAGCACTGCGCCGGAGGTGACGCTGACCAGCCCTGGTCGGCGACCGGCCTCGGCGGCACGATGTCACGGGTGAACGAAAGTCGACCCCGCGCCGTTCCCGCCACGGTTGCTGGTTCCGATGCAAAACCGAAGATTTACGGCTCGTCGAGGCCCCCGGCCGCCAGGAAGTTCTCCAGCCAGTGGATATCATAGGCGCCGTTCTGCACATCGGCGTTGCGCACAAGGGTGCGGAACAGCGGCAGGGTGGTGTCGACGCCATCCACCACGAACTCGTCCAGGGCGCGGCGCAGGCGCATCAGGCACTCGTTGCGGGTGCGCCCGTGCACGATGAGCTTGCCGATGAGCGAGTCGTAGTGCGGCGGGATGCGGTAGCCCTGGAACACCGCCGAATCGACCCGCACGCCGAGGCCGCCCGGCGGGTGGAAGTAGGTGATGAGGCCGGGGGACGGCCGGAAGGTCGCCGGGTGCTCGGCGTTGATCCGGCACTCGATGGCGTGCCCCGACACGCTGATTTCGTCCTGTGTCACCGACAGCGGCAGACCGGCGGCGACGCGGATCTGCTCGTTCACGAGGTCGATCCCGGTGATCATCTCGGTGACCGGATGCTCGACCTGGATGCGGGTGTTCATCTCGATGAAGTAGAACTGGCCGTCCTCGTAGAGGAACTCCACCGTGCCGGCGCCGAGGTATTTCAGCTCCTGCATGGCGCGGGCGCAGATGCCGCCGATCTCGGCCCGCATCGCTTCGTTGAGGGCCGGCGAACCGCCCTCCTCCCACACCTTCTGGTGACGGCGCTGGAGCGAGCAGTCGCGCTCGGCCAGATGCACGGCGTTGCCGCGCCCGTCGCCCAGCACCTGAACCTCGATGTGGCGCGGCTTCTCGAGATACTTCTCAAGGTAGACCGCATCGTCGCCGAAGGCGGCCTTGGCCTCCTGGCGGGCCATGCCCAGGGCCTGTTCGAGGTCGGCCTCGGAGCGCGCCACCTTCATGCCGCGGCCGCCGCCACCGGAGGCTGCCTTGACCAGCACCGGATAGCCGATCTCGGCCGCGATGCGCTTGGCCTCCACGGGGTCCTCGACTCCGCCCTCGGAGCCCGGCACGCACGGGATGCCGAGGCGTTTCGCCGTGCGCTTGGCCTCGATCTTGTCGCCCATGATGCGGATGTGCTCGGCCTTCGGGCCGATGAATCCGATCTCGTGATGGGCCAGGACTTCGGCGAAGCGCGCGTTCTCCGACAGAAAGCCGTAGCCGGGGTGCACCGCGTCCGCCCCGGTGATCTCGCAGGCGGCGATGATGGACGGGATGTTGAGGTAGCTGTCGCGGGCGGCCGGGGGGCCGATGCACACGCTCTCGTCGGCGAGCCGCACGTGCATGGCGTCGGCATCGGCAGTGGAATGGACGGCGACGGTCGCGATCCCGAGTTCCTTGGCCGCGCGCAGGATGCGCAGGGCGATCTCGCCGCGATTGGCGATCAGGATCTTGTCGAACATGGTGCCTCGCGCCTCACTCGATGACGAGGAGGGGTTCGCCGAACTCGACGGGCTGGCCGTCCTCGACGAAGACGGCCGTGACGGTACCGGCGCGGGGGGCCACGATCTCGTTGAAGGTCTTCATGGCCTCGATGAGGAGAACCTTCTCGCCGGCCTCCACCTTGGAGCCGACATCGACGAACACCTTGGCGTCCGGCGACGGGCGGCGATAGGCGGTGCCGACCATGGGCGAGGGCACGGCGCCGGGATGGCCCGCACCCGCCCGGGTGCGCTCGGGCACGGCGCCCGGCCCGGCCGCCGGCGGGGGCGGCGGAGCCACGGCGGCGAGCGCCGGGGCGGGGGCCGCCACCTGGACGTGGACCGGCTCGATGCGGCGAGCGACGCGGATGCGCAGGTCACCCTTCTCGACCTCGATCTCGGTGAGATCCGTCTCGGTGATGAGCTTGGCGAGCTCGCGCACGAGCTCCGGATCGAAGGGATCGTTCTTGGACATCGGCTCCTTGGGCATCGGCTCGGTCGTCGTCAGGCTGGATCGTGTCGTATCGAGAGACGCGGTCTCCCGGGTTCGGGGCGCTTCGCGGCTCGGGGGCCCTTCAGCAGCCGGCGTGGCCGCACTGGCGCACATCGGCGATGACCTTGCGGATCGGATCGACGCCGACGGCGCCCGGAATCACCTCGTCGCCGATGATGAAGGCCGGGGTGCCGGAGAGGCCGAGCTTGTCGCCGAGGCTGACGTTCTCGGAGAGCGCCGCCTTGACCTCGGGCCCCTGCGCGTCCTTGGCGAGGCGCGCCGTGTCGAGGCCCATTTCCTTGGCGACGGCGATCGCGCGCTCGCCCGTCACCCGGCCCTTGGTCTCCAAGAGCTTGACGTGGAACTCGAACATCCGGTCGGCCTTGAGCTGCTGCTTGGCCGCCAGCGCCAGCTTGCTCGCCTCGAGGGATTCTGCGCCCAGCACGGGGAAGTCGCGCAGCACCACGCGCAGCTTCGGATCGGACTTGACCAGGGCCTGGATGTCGCCGAGCGCCTTGCGGCAATAGCCGCAATTGTAGTCGAAGAACTCCACCACGGTGATGTCGCCCGCAGGATTCCCGACGACGACGCCGTGGGGCGAATTGGTGAGGGTGTCGCGGGATTCCTTCAGGGCGGCGGCCTGCGCCAGCTTCTGGGTCTCCTGCGCGCGCTTCTCGCCCTCGGCGATGGCCTCCTGCAGCACGTCCGGATTCTTGACGAGGTAATCCTTGACGATGGCTTCAATGGCTTGGCGCTGGGTGTCGGAGAACACCGGGGCGGCCGAGGTCGCCGCCGGGGCAGTCGCCGCCGGCGCGGCCTGCGGGGTGGTCTGGGCCCACGCGGCGGAGGCGCCGAACAGCATGGCGGAGGTGAGTAGGGACCGGAGCAGGGGCATGCGTCCTCGCGGAGGGGACCGGATGAAAACGCCACCGGCCGTAAGATGATCGTGCACGATGGGCGTGCGTCTATCGGCGGGGTTAGGCGTTTTCGCGGCGGCCGGTCAATCTCGGTCGCGGGCTCCGGACTGTTTCCGTCCCGCCGGATCGGCTCTACGGAGGTGCGATGACGGTTTCGCCAACGCCCCACCCCGCGTCTTCCATCGCCGCATCGCCTCTGCTGCCGTCGCGGCGCGCCGCCCGCGTCGCGCCGTTCCTCGCCATGGACGTGATGGCCGCCGCCGCCGCCCGGGAGGCCCGGGGCGACGGGGTGGTCCACATGGAGGTGGGACAGCCCTCGGCACCGGCCCCGCGTGCGGTGATCGCGGCGGCGCAGGCGGCGCTGGCTGGCGGCGCCCTGCCGTACACCCAGGCGCTGGGCCTGCCGGCGCTGCGCGCCCGCATCGCCCGGCACTATGCCGACACCCACGGCCTCGACGTGGCGCCCGGGCGCATCGTCGTCACCACGGGTTCGTCGGCGGGGTTCATCCTGGCCTTCCTCGGCCTGTTCGACGCCGGCGCCCGCATCGCCGTGCCGCTGCCCGGGTATCCGGCCTATCGCAGCATCCTGCATGCCCTCGACCTCGTGCCCGCTTCCCTGCCGCTGCGGCAGGCGGACCGCTACGCCCCGACGACCGAGAGCCTGCGCGCGCTCCATGCGCAAGCACCGCTCTCCGGCGTGCTGGTGATGAGCCCGGCCAACCCGTCCGGCACGGTCATCGAACCCGCGCGCCTCGCCGAACTCTGCACCACGGCCCGCGCCCTGGGGCTCCGCTTCATCTCGGACGAGATTTATCACGGCCTCGCCTACGGCGTGCCGACGGACACCGCGCTGCGCTACGAGCCCGACGCCGTCGTGATCAACTCGTTCTCGAAGACCTGGTGCATGACCGGCTGGCGCATCGGCTGGATGGTGGTGCCCGAATGGCTGGTGCGCCCGGTGGAACGCCTGGCCCAGAACCTGTTCATCTCCGCGCCCTACCTGTCCCAGGTGGCGGCTATCGCGGCGTTCGACGCCGTGGAGGAGGTGGAGGCCGTACGGGCCGGCTACGCCGCCAACCGGGCCCTGCTGCTCGATGCGTTTCCGGGCCTCGGCCTCGGCCGCACCCACCCGGCCGACGGGGCGTTCTACCTCTACGCCGACGTTTCGAACCTCACCGACGACGCGGCCGGGTTCTGCCGGCGGATGCTCGACGAGGCCGGCGTCGCCGCGACGCCGGGCCTCGACTTCGACGGCGTCGACGGCGGCCACCACGTCCGGTTCTCCTTCGCCGGCTCGCATGCGGATTGCGCCGACGCCGTGCGACGCCTGCGGGGCTGGCTGCGCTGAGGCGGCTGGCCCTCTTCATGCATGGGCCGAGAGGCATGGCCCGGGGGTGCTCTCGGGCGAACACCGATGAAGATCCGGCGGGCGCGTGAAACCCTGCACCGACAAAACACGGCGCTGCCTTGCCACCCGGTACCGGGCTCTGCATCCTGCCGGGAGATTTGGCGGCGTCTGGTTTCGGATAAGTTTCCGGCGCAACACTTATTGATCGACGCCGGTGCAACGATAAAGAGTTGCCGGCGGTTTCCGTCTTAACCCCTATTTCGACAAGTCCGGTTCGGGCTTGCACTGGAGCAGTGCCGCCATCATGAAGATCCGGACCGGTTACGCCATCACGTACGAGACGTTTCAGCCGACGCCGATGATGTTCCTGCTGAGCGTACACCCGTCGCGGGCGGGCGATATCCTGACGCCCGAGGTGATGACGTTCGATCCGCCGGTGGATGCGCACCAGTATCTCGACGCCTTCGGCAACGTCACCACCCGCATCCTGGCGCCGGCCGGCCGGATCACCGTGGCGACGGATTTCCTCGTGCACGATTCCGGGGAGCTCGATCCCGTGGTGCCGGACGCGAGGCAGCATCCGGTGCAGGACCTGCCGGACGAGGCCATGCGGTTCCTCCTCGGCAGCCGCTACTGCGACACGGACAAGCTGTCGAACATCGCCTGGGAGCTGTTCGGTGCCGGGCCGGAGGGCTGGGGCCGGGTTCAGACCGTGTGCGACTTCGTCAACCGCCACATCAAGTTCAACTACCAGGACGCCGACGCCACCCGCTCGGCCCACGACGCCTACACCCAGCAGCGCGGCGTCTGCCGCGACTACGCGCATCTGGCCGTCGCGTTCTGCCGCTGCCTCAACATTCCGGCGCGCTACTGTACGGGCTACCTCGGCGATATCGGCGTGCCCGTGGTGCCGCCGCCGGATTTCTCCGCCTGGTTCGAGGTCTATCTCGGCGGCGCTTGGCACACGTTCGACGCGCGCAACAACCGCCGCCGTATCGGCCGCATCGTCATCGCCCGGGGCCGCGACGCCACGGACGTGGCCATCTCGACGAGCTTCGCCACGGCGCTGCTCCTGCGCTTCGACGTCCACACGGACGAGGTTCTGGAGGAGGGAGAGTCCCCGACGCCGATCCTCACGGCCGAGGAAGCCGCCGCCGTGACGGGAAAGCCGACGGATCGGCCGAAAAAGGCCGCCGGGTCTGCCAAGACGCCAGAGACGGCGGTCGCGCCGGTCAAGACGCCGGAAACGGCCGTGGTTCCGACCGAGGCCGCGACCGTGAACACGCCAAAGGCCACGGCCGGCCTGACCAAGGTCGCCTGAGCGGCCGGCGCCACCCGTGTCGGAGAGCGGCCTCACCTACGCCATCGGCGACATCCACGGATGCGCCGATGCCCTGCGGCGCCTGCTCGCGGCCATCGACCGGCACCGGGCCGGCGCCCCGCGCCGCCTCGTCTTCCTCGGCGACTACATCGACCGCGGGCCGGACAGTGCCGGGGTCGTCGCGACCCTGCGCGCCCTTCAGGCCGCCGAGCCCGAGGCCGTCACCTGCCTCATGGGCAACCACGAGAGCCTGATGCTGGCCGCCTATCGCGACGGGTTCGGGAGCGCGCCCTGGCTCGAGAACGGCGGGGTCGCGACCCTGCGCTCCTTCGGCACCCGCGATCCGCAGGCCCTGCCCCACGACGTGCTGAACTGGATGTCGGCCCTTCCGACGGTCTGGGAGGATGCGCGCCGCTACTACGTCCATGCGGGCTTCCGCCCCGGCCGGCCCGGCATCGATCCGGACGAGCCGACCCGGCTGTGGATCCGCGAGCCTTTCCTTTCGGCGGACTATGATTTCGGCCGCCACGTCGTCCATGGCCACACGCCGCAAATGGACGGCCGACCGGACCTGCGCCCGCACCGGACCAACCTCGACACGGCCTGCGTCTTCGGCGCCACCCTCACGGCGGGGGTGTTCTCGGACGGTCAGGATGGACCGGTGGAGATTCTCCAAGTGGACGCGCAGGTGGCCGCGGAGATGTGACTCAGCCGCGCTCGGCCGCCTTCGATCCGGCGGGCTTCGCCTTGTCCGAGGCCTTGATGGCTTTCCAGGCGTTCGGCTGGGCGACGAAGGCGCGTAGAGCCACGGTGTTGGCGGCGGCCTCCTCGGGCGAAAGGTCCTGGCGGGACACGGCTTCGGCATCCGTGAACTTGCCCTTGAGGCCGTAGACCAGGGCGAGGTTCTGGCGCACCCGGGCATCGGCCCGGGGCTGGGCGACGGCGCGCTGCAGGGTGGCCTCGGCCTCGTCGAGGCGCTTGGCCAGAGCGTAGGACAGGCCGAGATTCGACAGGATCACCGGATCGTCCGGCTGGATCCTGAGGGCGGCCTCGTACAGGCCCTGCGCCCGGGCGTGGTCGCCGAGCTGGTCGGCGACGGCACCCTGGGCCGACAGCACGCGCCAGTCGGGCTGGGCCGCCGTGTGGGCGTTCTGGAGGACCTCCGCGGCCTCGGTGAAGCGGCCGACCTCGGCCAGGCTCTTGCCGTAGGCGGCGAGCACCGCCGTGTTCTTCGGGTTGCGCAGGGCGATCTGCTGAAGCACCGCCACGGCCTGGGGCCGCTGGTCCGTCGCCCGCAGGGCCTGGGCGTAGCGCAGGGCCAGGGGAACGTCGTTGGGATCGGCGGTGTAGCGCTCGCCCATGGCGTCGACCTCGCGGCGGGACACCACGTTGGCGGGCGCACGGCCGAGGCGCGGCAGGGAGAGACCGCCGAGGGAGCCAGTGGTCTCGGGGCCGTCCTGGCGGGTGCAGGCGCTGGACAGGAGCGCCAGAGCGGCGATCCCCGCGAGGCGCCGGAGCGTCCGTGCCGATGCCAAACGCGGCCTGACCATTGCGCGACTCCGCCTCAACCTTGCCCGCCGGCCGTTGCTTCACGGGGCCGGTCTCCGGGTGATAGACCGTTAACCCTAAGCAGCGGTTAATCCCGCCCCACGGCTGAGGAGCCCTAGCCCTGACCTCCCTGTTCGCCCCCGACTCCGACCACGCCTCCGCCATTCCCATCACCGGCGTCGGGTCGTCGGACTGGCCCCGGATCGAGGCCGCCCTGGATCCGCGCGAGGCGGCCTACGCCCGAGCGACGGGCTTCACGCCGAAGGCCGGCCGCATCGCCCTGCTGCCGGGGCCCGACGGCACCCTGGCGCGGGCGCTGTTCGGCCTCGGCGAGGCGAACCCGGCCCGCGAACGGCTCCTCGCCGGGACCTTGGCCGGCGCGCTTCCGCCCGGCACCTACCGCCTGGAGGGCACCGGCTTCGACGGCACGGAAGCCGCACTGGCGTGGCTGCTCGGCGGCTACCGCTTCACCCGCTACCGTGCGGCCGTTCCGGCCGGAGAGGCCGTTCCCGCCGGAGAAGCCGTTCCGGCCGGCCCCGCCCTGCCCCGCCTCGTCGCCCCCGCGGGCGTCGATGCCGAGGCGGTCTCCCGCATCGCCGCCGCCGTGGCGCTCGGGCGCGACCTCGTCAACACCCCGGCCAACGACCTCGGACCCGCCGAGATCGAGGCGGCCGCGCGCGCGCTGGCCGAACGGCACGGCGCCGCCGTCACGGTGGTGTCGGGCGACGAACTCGCGCGCGATTTCCCCCTCGTGCACGCCGTCGGAGCCGCCTCGCCCCGCGCGCCGCGCCTCATCGACCTGACCTGGGGCGATGCCGCCGCCCCCCGCGTCACCCTGGTCGGCAAGGGCGTCGCCTTCGACACCGGCGGTCTCGACATCAAGCCGTCCGCCGGCATGCTGCTGATGAAGAAGGACATGGGCGGGGCCGCCGCGGCGCTGGCCGCGGCCGCCATGGTGATGGGGGCGCATCTGCCCGTGCGCCTGCGCGTCCTCATCCCGGCGGTGGAGAATTCCGTCTCGGGCGCGGCCTTCCGGCCCGGCGACGTGCTGCGCAGCCGCGCCGGCCTCACCGTCGAGATCGGCAACACCGACGCGGAAGGGCGCCTCATCCTCGCCGACGCCCTGGCCCTGGCCGATGCCGAGGCCCCCGACCTGCTCATCGACTTCGCCACCCTGACGGGGGCGGCCCGCGTGGCCCTGGGCCCGGACCTGCCGGCGTTCTTCACGGAGGACGACGTCCTGGCCGAGGCCGTCGCGGCGGCGGGCCGGACGGCGTTCGACCCGGTGTGGCGCCTGCCTCTGCATGCCCCCTATGCGGGTCTGCTCGACTCGAAGATCGCCGACCTCAACAACGCCCCCGGCGGCCCCTTCGCGGGGGCCATCACGGCCGCGCTATTCCTGCGCCGCTTCGCGCCCGCCACCCGGGCGCACGTCCATTTCGACCTCTACGGCTGGAATCCCTCGACCAAGCCCGGTCGTCCCGAGGGCGGCGAGGTACAGACAGCGCGGCTCGTCTATGCCCTTCTGGCGCAGCGTTATCCGGCCGGGACATAGGATTGAACCAACGCATCCCGGGGCCACGCCGCAGAACCCGAGATCGGGAAACACACCGCTCGTCCGATTGACGATGCCGGGTTCCGGGGGCGCGTACGGGAGCCTGGAACGATCCCGGTGCAGGGTCGGCTCCCAGGCTCTAACCAGAGCCCGTCTGGATCGTGCGGGACACCAGGACGCGACGCCGCTCCGGCGGATGCGGCCGGCATCGTTTCTCCAGGGGTCACGCCGCCGTGGCCGCCTTCTCCGCGTCGTACGCCTTGCGCACGAGGGCGGCGCCGTAGGTGCGTTCCAGGCGCCGCACGGTGAAGTGGGCCCGCGCCATGGCCTGGAAGTGGTCCATGAACGCGGCGTTGACGGCAGCACCCCCGACGGCGCCGAGGATCGGCACGGCTTGGGCGGCGACCTTCTGCGAGACGACGATCCCGAAGCGGGCGGCGATCTGCGCCGAGAACCGGATGAGGGCCGGGGCCGCCTCGTCGAGGAGGGCGCGGTTGCCGGCGTAGCGCGCCGCCTCCGCCATGGTCTTGGCCAGCGCCGCGCGCACGGCGAAGTAGCCGCTCTCGGAGAGGGGGGTCTCGGCCCCGCGGGTCCCCAGGGCGAACACCTGCACGCAGGCGAGGGCGTTCTCCGGCTCGGCCAGATCCTCGCCCTCCTCGCGGGCGATCCCCGCGATGGACCGCAGCATCAGGGTGGTGGACAGCGGCAGTTCCACTGCCAGCGTCGCGAGTCCGAAGGCCCCGCCGACGGCGCCCGACATCGCCGCCATGGCCTTGTGGGCGAAGTCGCTCGACGGCAGCAGGCGGCCGAGGCGCGTCCCCGCCCCCACGGGGGCCTCCGCGATCGCCTCGACGAGACTCGTGCCGTCGGCCGGCAGCACGGTCTTCTCCGGCAGGGTCGCGAGGGCGACCCGCAGGGCGGTGTGCATGGCGCTCTCGGTCGCCCGCGACACGACCCCGGTCACCGCCTCCGGCAGGGCGCGGCCGATGGCGTCGAGGGGCGCGCCGGCGGCAGCCGAGAGACGCGCGGCGAGGCCGGGATTCTCCAGGGTTCGCACCGCCCGGCGTAGGGCGGCGGCGTCCGCGTCGCTCAGGGTGGCGTCCTGGGTGGCCGGGGTGGCCGCGCTCGTGTCGTCGATGAGGAAGATGTTGCTCACGTCTGCGGTCTCATGCGGGGGCCGGGCGCCGGGACGGCGGATGGATCGGAAGGAGCAAGCCCGGTGCCGCGCGGATGGTTCCCGCCCCGAGCGTCGGGCAGGTCTTCCGGCCCGGCCGGGTCGGCCAGCGCCGCGGGATTCGCGGCGGCCTCGGCCGCGATCCCGGCCGCCTTTGCGGCACTGCGCTCGCCGGCCCGTCCGACGAACAGGCACAGCACCACCACGGGGATGCCCACCGCCGCCGTGATGGCGAAGAACACCGGGTAGCCGTAGGCGGCGACGATGTAGCCGGAGGTGCCGGCCACGAGCTTGCCCGGCAGGGCGTAGAGCGAGGAGAACAGGGCGTACTGGGTCGCGGCGAAGCCCGGTGCGGTGAGGCTCGACATGTAGGCGATGAGGGCCATGCCCGCGAAGGAGCCGCAGAAATTGTCGATGGAGATCGCCGCCGTCAGGCGCCAGACCTCCGGCCCGCCGAAGGACAGCCACGAGAAGGCGAGGTTCGAGGCCGCGCCCAGGAAGGCGCCGACCACGAGGGTCGGGAACAGGCCGAAGCGCTGCATCGCCCAGCCGCCGACAAAGGCGCCGGCGATGCCGACCCAGATGCCGTAGAGCTTCGACACGGCGCCGATCTCCGTGAGGGTGAAACCGACCTGGAAGTAGAGCGGGCTCGCCATCACGCCGGAGATGAAGTCCGGCATCCGGTAGAGCGCAACGAGGACGAGGATCGCCCACAGGCCGGGCCCGAGGCGCGCGTGCAGTTCGGCGAGGGGCTCCAGCACCGCGCCCCTGAAGCTCCAGACCTTGGCCGGACGGCCGGCAGCCGCCTCGACGGCGGCGGCGGCGCGGGCCTCGTCCCCCGTGCGGTCGAAGGCGGGGGCGAGGAGCGCGGCCACGAGCCCGACGAGCATCAGGGCCGCCATGAGCAGGTAGGCGGCGCGCCAGCCGTAGGCGGCGGCGAGGAACAGGGCGCCGGCCCCCGCCGACATGAGGCCGAAGCGGTAGCCGAGGTTCGAGGTGGCGGCGAGAACGCCCTGGAGATCCGTGCCGGCGGCGTCGATGCGCCAGCCGTCGATGACCACGTCCTGCGTGGCGGCGCAGAATGCCAGGAGGAAGGCCCCCAGCCCGAGGAGCGCGAGGCTGGTGGCGGGGTCGGCGAAGGCCATCAGGGCGAGGGCGGCGGCGACGGCGCCTTGCGTCGTCACCATCCAGGCGCGCCGGCGCCCGAGGCGGCGGGTCAGCCCCGGCACGTCGAACCGGTCGATGAGCGGCGCCCACAGGAACTTCAGGGTGTAGGGGAGCGCGACGTAGCTGAAGAGCCCGATGGCCTTGATGTCGACGCCCGAATAGGCGAGCCGCGTCGAGAAGGTGCCGAGCACGAGAAGGAGCGGCAGGCCCGACGAGAAGCCCAGCGCCAGCATCAGCGGAATACGCGGATCGCGGGCGAAATCGCGCAGGCGCGGCGCGTGACGCACTCGGCTTGCAGCCATGGAATGGAACTCCTCTCAAGCCCGGCGCTTACTTCCGGCAACCGGAGCGGACGGTGGCCGAGGGCCGGCCGTTTCTCGTCGCGACCGCTCGGGCCGCGATCCTCCGACCGATCTCAGAAATGGCCGATAACTTGTTAACAGCGTGCGTCCAAACTGCGTACATGCGGGACGGGGCCTTTCGGGACTCGGTCTCGCGGGACTGGGCCTTGCATCGCGTCGGACCGGTCGGCTGCACGCCGACCGTCGACTGCGCGGCGCCGCGCCTTACCGGGATGGCCCATGTGACGAACCGCCCCTCCCCGCGTTCCGAAGGCGGTCGGTACCGGCCATGACGGATACGGCTCATCAGGCGGTGCCGGCGGCCCTCGCGCAAACGACCCTCGCCTCGGCCTTCTCCGAGAGCCCAACGCCGATGGTCCTCACGGAAGTGCGGGGCGGCGCCCATCCCATCGTCTGGGCCAATGCGGCGTTCCTCGCCCTCACGGGCTACGCCTGGCACGAGCTCGAAGGCCGCAACTGCCGGATGCTGCAGGGGCCGCAGACCGACCGCGAGACCGTGGCGCGCATCTCCGCGGCCGTCGCGGAGGGCCGCAGCTTCGAGGCCGAACTCGTGAACTACCGCAAGGACGGCACCTCGTTCTGGAACGGCATGACCCTGTCGCCCGTGCGCGACGCCACCGGCGCCGTCACGCACTACTACTCGGCACAGGCCGACATGACCGGCAAGCACAGCCTCGAAGTCGCGATGACGCTCGCCAACATCGACCTCGAGCGCCGCGTGTCCGAGCAGACGGCGGACCTGCGCGCCACCCTGGAGCAGAAGACCGCCCTGCTCCACGAGGTCGACCACCGGGTGAAGAACAACCTCCAGGTGATCTCGTCACTGATGCTGCTCAAGGCCCGGCGCACCCCCGAGGGCGAGGCGCGCGACGCCCTCAACGGCATGGCCGAGCGCATCGGCGCCCTCTCGACGGTGCACCGCATGCTCTACTCGGCCGGGGACGTGACCCGGTTCGACCTGCGCGAATTCGCCGACGATTTCCTGGGCGACCTCGTCGCCGGCCTCGACGGCGAGCGTACGGCCGTGAGCGCCGCCATCGATTCCGTGGCGGTGTCGGCCGCCATGGCGGCGCCCCTGGCGCTGATGCTGCACGAACTCGCCACCAACGCCGTGCGCCACGCCTTCCCGGACAACCGCGCCGGGCGGGTGAGCATCACGGCGCGACGCCGGGACGGCGCCCTGCACATGCTGATCGAGGACGACGGCGTCGGCCTCGCCGCCGCGATCCCGAACCCGGCGGGCTTCGGCCGTTCCCTCGTGGAAATGGTCGTGCGGCAGCTGCGCGGAACCATCGCGTGGAGCGAGACGACACCCGGGACCCGGGTCGAGATCAGCGTGCCCCTCGACGCCATCTCCCTGCGCGAGGCGGCCGACACCACCGCCGAGGAGTTGCCGCAATGGGCCAAGTGACTCCGGGCGCGGGCGGGGCGGCACCGTGCCTGCGCATCCTGGTGGTCGAGGACGAGGTGCTCATCGCCCTCGAACTCGAATGCCTGCTCGAGGATCTCGGCCACGTCACCGTCGGCGTCGCCGGTTCGTCCCAGGAAGCCATCGCGCTGGGCCTCTCGACCCACCCGGACGTGGCGCTGGTGGACATCCACCTCATCGACGGCCCCACGGGCGTCGCCGTGGCCCGGGCGCTCAGCGCCGACCCGCGCACCACGGTGGTGTTCATGACCGCCAACGCCAAGCGCATTCCCGACGATTTCGCCGGCGCCGTCGGGGTGATCGCCAAGCCCTATTCCGAGCGGGTGGTGGCGGGCGCGCTCCGCTACGTCGCCGAGTGCCGCGCCGGCCACGCCGCGAGCCTGGAAGGCCTCGACGGGTTCCGGCTCGCCGCCGATGGCTGGGAACGGCTGCATCCCTGAGGGGAATTGTCACGACAACGCGACGGTTCTCCGGAACCCGGCAGCCCTTCGGGACCCCGCGTTCTTAGGGACGATGATCCGCCCATCGAGCGTAGCGCAGGGCACCGTAGCCAAGGACAAGTGCTGCGACGGGCACGATGGCAAGGGCGATGAAATCGAGACCGCTCATCACATCAACTCCCCGAGGTATCGGCGTGCGGAGACATGTAGGGCCCCGCTGGCGATCCAGCAAACCACCGAAATGCCAACGATCGCCCATAAGGGGATCACGGGCGTGGTGTTGGTGTACAGGACGGCAAAAGTCGGAGCCAAACCTCCGACCGTAAAAACCGATCCGGCGACGGCATTGACGTATCCGGCCGTTAGCTTCGCGCGCTCGTTCGCAATGAGAAGCGTCCGTGTACTGGGTTTGGCCGCGAAGAGAACCCGATCCATGTCTTGGCTGCTCCAACATCCAGGGACACCCAACGCACGCCCAGGAGGCGGAGTCGGCTGTCGCACAGCCTCCATCTGACAGATGCAACCATGAGTATCAATCGTTTATCTAACCCTAGGTTTCATAGACTCCGCGCCGCCTTCAGCCGATACAGCGCCTCCAAGGCCTCGCGCGGGGTGAGCGCATCGGGGTCGATGTCGTCGAGCACGCGGCGCAGGCCATCCTCGCGTTCCGGGGGGGCTTCCTCCAGCGGCGGCGGCGAGAGGGCGGCGAACAGCGGCAGGTCGTCGATGCGCGGGCGCGTCGGGCGCTCACGCTCGGACTTCTCCAGGTTCTTCAGGATGGCGCCCGCCCGCGCGATCACCCCCGGCGGCAACCCGGCGAGGCGCGCGACCTGGAGCCCGTAGGAGCGGTCGGCCACACCCGGCACCACCTCGTGCAGGAACACCACGGTGCCCCGGTGCTCGGCGACCTTAAGGGTGGCGTTGTCGAGGTGCGACAGGCGCTGGCCCAGAGCGGTCAACTCGTGGAAATGGGTGGCGAACAGGGCGCGGCAGGCGTTCTTCTCGTGCAGGTGTTCGAGGCAGGCCCACGCGATGGAGAGGCCGTCGAAGGTCGCGGTGCCGCGCCCGATCTCGTCGAGGATCACCAGGGAGCGCCGGGTCGCCTGGTTCAGGATGGCGGCGGTCTCCACCATCTCGACCATGAAGGTCGATTGCCCGCGCGCCAGGTCGTCGGCCGCCCCGACGCGGGAGAACAGCCGGTCGACGAGGCCGAGCTGGGCGCTCGCCGCCGGCACGAAGGCGCCGATCTGCGCCAGCACGGCGATGAGGGCGTTCTGGCGCAGGAAGGTCGACTTGCCGCCCATGTTCGGGCCGGTGATGAGGCGGATGCGGCCGCGCCCCTCCCCCGACAGGTCGCAGTCGTTGGCGATGAACGGCTCGCCGGAGAGCCTGAGCGCCGCCTCGACCACGGGGTGGCGCCCGCCCGTGACGGAAAAGCCGTAGCCGTCGTCCACCACCGGGCGGCGCCAGTCGCGCTCCACGGCGAGGTCGGCGTGGGAGGCGGACACATCGAGGGCGGCCAGGGCCTCGGCCACGGACGCGATGGCGGCGGCCTGGGCGAGGGTCTCGCCCGACAGCGCGTCGAACACCGCCGTTTCGAGCCGCAGGGCCCGGTCGGAGGCGCCGGAGATGCGGCCTTCGAGGTCGCCGAGCTCGACGCTGGTGAAGCGCATGGCATCCACCATGGTCTGGCGGTGGATGAATGTCTCGCGCATCGCGCCCTTGAGGCAGCCCTCGCCCACCGCCTGCGGCACCTCGATGTAGTAGCCGAGCATGTTGTTGTGCTTGATCCGCAGGGTCCGGCAGCCGGTCTCCTCGGCGTAGCGCGCCTGCAGGGCCGCGATGACCTTTCGCGAGTCCTGGCCGAGCACCCGGGCCTCGTCGATCTCCGGCGAGTACCCTTCGCGGACGAAGCCGCCATCCGCGCGCTTGAGCGGCAGGTCGTCGGCCAGTGCCGCGGCGAGGTGCGCCACGAGGCCGGCATCGACCTGGGACAGCCCGGTTCCGAGGGCGGCGAGGTCGTCCGGCAGACCGTCGAGGGCGGCGAGGTGCGCGGCCAGGCCC
Source organism: Methylobacterium sp. Leaf87 (assembly GCF_001422775.1). Taxonomy (NCBI): domain Bacteria; kingdom Pseudomonadati; phylum Pseudomonadota; class Alphaproteobacteria; order Hyphomicrobiales; family Methylobacteriaceae; genus Methylobacterium; species Methylobacterium sp. Leaf87. The sequence continues at coordinate 17,959 of NZ_LMMI01000009.1, forward strand.
TGCGCGGCGTCGAGGCCGTCGCGGAGCGCCGCGAGATCGCGCGGGCCGCCGCGCCCGAAGCCGAGGCGCGACAGGGCGCGGGCGAGGTCCGGCGCCCGCGCCAGGATCTCGCGGAACGTTTTTCGCGAGACGCCCTGCTCGCAGAGCCAGGCGACGGCGGCGTGGCGGCGGTGAATGGCGGCGAGGTCCGTGAGGGGACCGGCGAGGTGCTCGGCCAGCAGCCGCGCGCCGCTCGCCGAGACCGTGCGGTCGATGGCGTCGAGAAGGCTGCCCCGGCGCTCGCCCGACAGGGTGCGGGTGAGTTCGAGATTGGCCCGGGTCGACGCGTCGATGGCGAGGGTGGCGCCGCTGGCCTCCCGGGTCGGGGGCGACAGGGTCGGGCGCGCGCCGATCTGGGTGCGCTCGATATAGAGCAGGGCCGCGCCCGCCGCCGCGAGCTCGGCCCGGCCGAACTGGCCGAATCCCTCCAGGGTCGAGACACCGAACTGCGCCTTGATCCGTCGCTCGGCCCCGGCCGGCTCCAGCTCCGCCTGGGCCAGCGGCGTCACGGGAGCGGGAATCTCGCGCCACAGGCGGGCCAGCGCCGGATCGGCGTGGATGGTCTCCGACAGGACGATCTCGCGCGGCTCGTGCCGGGCGATGGCCGAGGCGAGTTCCGACGCCGGCACTTCGCTCAAGGCGAAGCGCCCCGTCGAGATGTCGAGGGCGGCGAGCCCGTAGGTGTACGCGGCCTGATCCTTGGCGGACTCCGATTTGGCGGCCCCGCCCTTGTTGCGGCCGATGGCGAGCAGGACGTTGGCGCGGGCCGGATCCAGGAGGCGGTCCTCCGTGATGGTGCCGGGGGTGACGAGGCGCACCACCTCGCGCCGGACGACGGATTTGGGCCCGCGCTTCTTCGCCTCCGCCGGATCCTCGGTCTGTGCGCAGACGGCGACGCGGTGTCCCAGCGCGATGAGGCGGCTGAGGTAGTCGTCGGAGCGCTCTACCGGCACGCCGCACATGGGGATGTCGGCCCCGCCGTGCTTGCCGCGCTTCGTCAGGACGATCCCCAGTGCCCGGGACGCGATCTCGGCGTCCTCGAAGAACAACTCGTAGAAATCCCCCATCCGGTAGAACAGCAGGCAGTCGGTGTTGGCGGCCTTGATCTCGATGTACTGCGCCATCATCGGCGTCGCGCCGGCGGTGTCGAGGACCGCCGCGCTGGTGGTGTAGTCCGACGGGGCGGAGCCGGTCTTCGGCATCGAACGGGCGGGGCGCTGCTGCATGGCCTGTGACATGGCGCCAGCCTAACAGACCCGGGCGTCCCTGATCAGCGCGGCCCGTCGCATCGGCTGGGGAGAAGCGCCGAACTCGGGCCGTTGCGCGCGACAGGTACGGCCCAACGAAAAAAGGCCGGCGCTCGCGCACCGGCCCTTCTGTCCGACCGGATCGGTCGGCGGTGTTCGGGGCGCTCAGTAGCGCGGGCCGCCCGTGGTCTGACCCTTCTGCTGCATGAAGCCCGGCTGCTGCGGGTTGCGCGCGTTCGGGTTGCTGCTCATGCGCGAGGCCGGACGGCGGTGCATCCGGTGACCATGGCCCATGCCGCGGTAGCGCATGCCCTGGTAGTGGCGGTGACGGCTCGCGACCTGCTCCACCGACTGGTCGCCGGCGACGATCGGGGCGCCGACCGGCATGGCCGGGGCAGCGGAGGCGGCGGTCATTCCGAAGGCGCCGAGCAGGGTGCTGGCAGCGAGTGCGATGGCGATCTTGGTCATTCGGTTCGTCTTTCGTCCATGCGCCGGGTGGGCGTCGGGGCATAAAGTCGCCGCTCAAGATTCCGTTCCGCGGAAACGTCGCAATAAACTTCGGCAACGGCCTGAAACGACTGACATTTTCGTTAAGCTGAACGGGATTAAGCCGGCCTGTCCGGACCGATGTGCCGAAACGAGCGACGCGGCACCGTGCCGCGAACGGCCCGCCGCGCCGACGGACGTCGGCCGATCTGTGATTCGACGATGCAAGTCCCGATCAGGATCGCATGCAGATCGAGCGATATCGAAACGGGTCCAAACGACTTCGCGTCTTCGGTCGGGGCTTCAATCACAATGACCGAACAATATCTACGTCACTGTGCAAGAACGATCAGGTCCAATATTTCGCCAAATACGCAAGTCTTTCAAATCTGTGCAAAAAATTGTGATTGAGAGCGGGATATTTTTCGTTCCAACTCCAGAAATAAACCGAAGGATGACTGTCTATCAGACCCGCCGAAGAGTCCTGTTGTTGGACCCGTCACGGGGGATCGGACGCCGGATCATACGATCTTAAAGAGTTTCCTCCTACGGTCGATCCAAGCCGGGGCTCCGATGCGGCGGGCGTTTCGTCCCTCCACCGAACCCGCGATCACGCTTCGGACGCTTGCCATGCTCACGACGATTCAAGGCCGCCTCGTCACGCTTCTCACGGTGATGGGCCTGCTCCTGCTCGGGGCGACGGCGATGGGCAACCTCGCCCTGCATTGGAGCCAGCAGAGCTTTCGCTCGGTCTTCGACGATCGCGTCGTCTGCCTGCGGCAGTTCAGCCTGATCCGGGACGCCTACGACGACCTCGTCGTCGCTTCGCGCGAGGTGAGGGACGGGCTCATCGCCGCTCCGGCCGCCAAGGCGCGGATCGAACGGGATCTGGCGAGCATCCGTACCCAGACCTCGGCCTACCTGGCGACCTACCTGGCACCCGACGAGAAGCCCCTCGCGTCGGCCCTGCAGGACCGGATCGCCGGCAACGAGACCGTCGTCGCCGAACTCCTCCGGCGCATCGCCGGTGGCGCGCAAGGGGAACTCGCCACCGCCCACGCGACCCTGCTGGCGAACGTGGAAGCCACGAACCAGACGCTCGCGGCACTGACGGCGTTCCAGGTCCGGGAGGCGGAAGCCGAGTACGGTCGCGCCACGGCGCTCTCGGGCTGGTCGCGCCTGGCCTTGCTCACCGCTTTGGCCCTCGCAGCCGTCGCCATCGCGTACGGCGTCTACACGGTTCTGGTCCAGGTCTCCCGCCCCTTGCACCGCATGACCGGCACCATGGCGCGCCTCGCCGGGGGCGACCTGACCACCGCCATCGACGGAGCCGACCGCCGGGACGAGATCGGCGCCATGGCCAAGGCCGTGGGCGTGTTCAAGCAGGCGCTCACCGCCAAGCTCGACGCGGACCGCGCGGCCGAGGTTGAGAATGCCGCCAAGATGCGCCGCACCCGGGTACTCGACGAGGCGACGCAGGCGTTCCGCAACCAAATCACCCAGCTGACCCGAGGCCTGTCCTCCGCCGCCACCGAGATGGAGGCCACCGCCCAGACCATGAGCCGCACGGCGGACGAGGCCGCCGGCCAGTCCCTGAGCGTCGCCTCCGCGGCCGAACAGACCTCCGCGAACGTCCAGACCGTGGCGGCCGCGAGCGAGGAGATGTCGGCGTCCATCGGCGAGATCACCGTTCAGGTCGCGCGCTCCAGCGACATGGCGGAGCGCGCGGCGGCGGATGCGGCCGCCACCAGCACCATCGTGCTCGGCCTCGCGGAGGGGGCCGAGAAGATCGGCGCCGTCGTCGGACTGATCTCCGGCATCGCGGCGCAGACGAACCTGCTCGCCCTCAACGCCACCATCGAGGCGGCGCGGGCCGGCGAGGCCGGCCGGGGCTTCGCCGTCGTCGCCGGCGAGGTCAAGGAACTGGCGGCGCAGACCGCGCGGGCGACGGAGACGATCTCCGTCCAGGTCACCACCATCCAGGGCGAGACCCGACAGGCCGTCGCCGCCATCCGGGCCATCGAGGCGACCATCGTCGAATTGCGCAGCATCGCCGTCGGCGTCGCGGCGGCCATGGAGGAGCAGGGCGCGGCCACCCAGGAAATCGTCCGCAACGTGACTCAGGCCGCGCAGGGCACGCAATCCGTCACCGTCAGCATCGGCGGCGTCACCCGGGCGGCGGCGGAGACAGGTGCGGCGGCCTCTCAGGTCCTGGCCGCGGCCTCGGACCTGTCCCGCCAGTCCGAGCGGTTGAGCGGCGAAGTCTCGGGCTTCCTCGAGACCGTCCAGGCCGCCTGAGGCGCGCCGCGCAGGCATTGCGGCCGGCCCCGCTTGCGGCCGCGGCCGGTTCGCGGCACCAGGGCAGCCGATGCAACCTGCGCGCCCTCGCACCGATATGTCCTTCGCGGTTCTTCCCATCGAGGCGGTCCTGCCCGCCCTCGCGGCGGCGCTGGCTTCCCGCGCCTCGTGCGTGCTCGTGGCCCCGCCCGGCGCCGGCAAGACCACCCGCGTCCCCCTCGCGCTCCTCGACGCCCCATGGCTCGCGGGCCGAAAGATCATCCTGCTGGAGCCGCGCCGCCTCGCCGCCCGGGGCGCGGCCGAACGCATGGCGCGCACCCTCGGCGAGCGCGTCGGCGACACCGTCGGCCTGCGCGTGCGCCTCGGCTCGAAGATCTCCGCCCGCACCCGCATCGAGGTGGTCACCGAGGGCGTCTTCACCCGGATGATCCTCGACGATCCGGAGCTCGCGGGCGTCGGCGCCGTGCTGTTCGACGAGTTCCACGAGCGCTCCCTCGACGCCGATCTCGGCCTGGCCCTGGCGCTCGATGCCCAGGGCGCCCTGCGCGAGGATCTGCGCATCCTCGTGATGTCGGCGACCCTCGACGGCGCGCGGGTGGCGCGCCTCTTGTCCGACGCGCCCGTGATCGAATCGGAGGGGCGCGCCTTTCCCGTCGACACCCGCCACGTCGAGCGCGACCCCAACCGGCGCATCGAGGAGGTGATGGCCGACACGGTGCTGCGGGCCCTGCGCGCCGATCCGGGCTCCGTCCTCGCGTTCCTCCCGGGCCAGGGCGAGATCCGCCGGGTCGCGACCCTCCTGGCCGACCGGGTCGGGGAGGACACCGACATCGCCCCCCTGTACGGCGCCCTCACCCCGGCCGAGCAGGACCGCGCCATCGCCCCCTCGGCACCAGGGCGGCGCAAGGTGGTGCTCGCCACCAGCATCGCCGAGACCTCCCTCACCATCGAGGGTGTGCGCATCGTCGTGGATTCCGGCCTGTCGCGGGTGCCGGTCTACGAGCCCGGCCTCGGGCTGACCCGCCTCGTCACCGCCCGGGCCTCGCGCGCCTCCGTCGACCAGCGCCGGGGCCGCGCCGGCCGCACGGAACCGGGCGTGTGCCACCGCCTGTGGTCGGAGGCCGCGACCAACGCCCTCGAGCCGTTCGGCCGCCCCGAGATCCTGGCAGCCGACCTCGCGGGCCTGCTCCTCGATTGCGCCGCCTGGGGTGTCGCCGACCCGACCACCCTCGGCTTCCTCGACACGCCGCCCGCCCCGGCACTGGCGGAAGCCCGCGCCATGCTCTCCGACCTCGCCGCCCTCGACGGCGACGGCCGCCTCACCCCCATGGGGCAGGCGCTCCGTGCCCTCCCCCTGCCCCCGCGCCTCGCCCGGATGGTGGTGGCCGCCGCCGCCCACGGACGCGCGCGAGAGGCCGCCGACCTCGCCGCCGTGCTGGTGGAGCGCGGGCTCGGCGGCGACGCCGTCGATCTGGGCGACCGGGTCGAGCGCTACGGCCGGGATCGCGGGCCCCGCGCCGGGGACATGCGCCGCCTCGCCCAAGGCTGGGCGAAGCAGGCCGGGACCTTCTCCGGCGAGGCCACGACCGCCTCCGCCGTCGATTTCTCCGAGCCCGGCCCCCTCCTGGCCCTCGCCTATCCCGACCGGGTGGCGCGGGCGCGGGGCCGCGACGGCGAGTTCGTCATGGCCAACGGCCGCGCCGGACGCCTCGATCCCGCCCTGGCGCTCGCCCGCGCACCGTTCCTCGTCGTGGCCGACATCACCGGCACCGCCGCGCAAAGCCGCATCCTCGCCGCCGCCACCATCGGCCTCGACGCCCTCGAGGCGCTGTTCCCCGAGCGCATCGCCAGCACCGATCAGGTCACCTTCGACCGGAGCGCGCGCGCCCTGCGCGCCCGGGGGCTCCGGCGCCTCGGCACGCTGGTGCTGGGCGAGCGCATCCGGCCGGTGCCCCCCGATGAAGAATCCGCCGCCATCCTGGCCCGGGGTGTGGCCGAACTCGGGCTCGCCGCCTTGCCCTGGACGCCGGCCCTGTCGCAATGGCTCGCCCGCCTGCGCTTCCTGCGCGCGGCCGATCCAGCCTGGCCCGACCTTTCGGACGAGGCCCTCACGGCAACCATCGAGGCGTGGCTCGCGCCCGAGATCGTCGGGCGCCTCGGAGTCGATGCGATCACGCCGGACGATCTTGGCCGGGCGCTGCACGCCCTGCTGCCGTGGGACCTGCGCGCCCGCCTCGACACGGAAGCCCCGACCCATGTCGCGGTGCCTACGGGCTCGCGCATCGCCCTCGACTACGACGCCGAGGGCGGCCCGGTCCTGGCGGTGCGGGTGCAGGAGCTGTTCGGCCTGGAGCGCCACCCGTCCATCGCGGGCGGGCGCATTCCCCTGGTGCTGCACCTGCTCTCGCCGGCCTCGCGGCCGATCCAGATCACACGGGACCTGCCGGGCTTCTGGCGCGGCTCGTGGAGCGCCGTGCGCGCCGAGATGCGCGGGCGCTATCCCCGCCACCCCTGGCCGGAGGACCCCGTGGCCGAGCCGCCGACCCGGCGGGTGAAGCCGCGCGGCACATGAGGTTCTTCGGATTTCTCGCGCGTGCCTTCGATCCGCGCGGCCGCATGTCGGCGGGCGCTTACCGGCGCGTCTTCGTCCGGACGATCCTGTACGGGGCGGGTCTGCTTTGCCTCTCCATCTGGCTCGCCGGCCCCGGGGGCCGTGCGGCGGCGATCCTCACGGCGGCCACACTGCCCGTCGTCGGCCTCGCCATGCTCGCCGCCACTGCCCGGCGCCTGCACGACCGCGACCGTTCCGCCGGGTGGCTCGTCCCCTGGGGCCTCGCCCAGGCCGTCGGCTTCGCCCCCCTCGACCGGATGGTCGACACCACCCCGCTCCTCGTCATCGCCCTGCTGCTGGCGATGCTCGGATTCTCGGCCTGGTTTTTCGTCGAGACGCTCATGCGGCGCGGCTCCTCCGGCGCCAACCGCTTCGGGCCGCCGGACGATGCGGGTTAGGGCGCAAGCTGAGGGTCTCACCCCTCTACGCGCTGCGCGTAGGGTGACGGAACACGGGCGCTCGTTTTTCGCGAGCGACGGCGTTCCCCCTATCTCGCGGGCAGCGCGGGTCCCCTCTCCTTTCAGGAGGGGGAGTCCGGTCACGTCCCTTTCAGACGCCTCGCGGCGTGCGAAATCCAATGGTAGGCGGATGCGTGACCGAGGTAGCCTGGACGTGATGAGAGGACGCCAAGCCGTGACGAGGGGGCCGATCGTAGGGGGCTCACTGCCTGCGCCTCTTCAAGCAGTCCCGCCCAGCACGGCGCCGAGATAGACCTCCTCGACCTCGCAGAACGGCACCCCGTCCGGCGTCGCGAGGAGCGCCGCGATGGAGAACAGCGGCGCGGCGGCGGATGGCGGCGCGGCGGCGGCGTAGAGGGTACGGACCGCCAGGGTCCGGCGCATCGGCGCCAGGGCGTGGACCACCCGCCCGAACGGCACGTCCGTCTCCGCCAGGGCGTGGTTCATCGCCGGGGTCAGCCGGGCCGCGACGTACCAGTTGTCGGCGATCGAGAGCACGTGCGGGCCGCAGACGAGGCGCACCCGGCGATGGCGCGAGGGCGCGTCACCCGTCAGGGCGAGGCGGTAGCGCTGCGCGTCCGTGGGAGCGGTCTCGGGTCCGGGCAGGCGCTCCGCTCTGAGTTCGGCCCGCGACAGGCCACGGGCGGCGCACCACGCTTCAAGCACGGCGGTGGCGCTGGGTCCGGCGCGGAGGCGTTCGGTGAGGGTGGCGATCAGCGCAACGTGTGCCGGCAGCGTCATGAACGGGGGCGGCTCGGCATGGAACTCAATCGGGGCGATGCGGTGCCGGGGACGGATCGCCCGGCTCACACCCGTGCCGTCCCGTCACGGCCGAACCGAAGACGCACGTGACTCCGATGAAAAAGCTGGCTAACGACGGACCGGACTGGTGGAGCCTAACGGGATCGAACCGATGACCTCTTCCATGCCATGGAAGCGCTCTCCCAGCTGAGCTAAGGCCCCACATCGTCTAGTCTGGTCGTCCGGGTTCAGGTTCAAGGGAAACCTGATTGGTGGAGCCTAACGGGATCGAACCGATGACCTCTTCCATGCCATGGAAGCGCTCTCCCAGCTGAGCTAAGGCCCCACTTTGGTGCCACCGAACCCAACCCTGCGGTTGGTTTCGTGGGCGTTTCGACCGGCCTCCGCGGTGGCGGCCGGCGATGGCGGTTCTATATTCGGCCCCCGCTTGGGCCTCAACCCCCTTTCTCGCCGGCCGGCAAAGTTTTTTCCCGGCCGGTGCAGAAGTGGGGTCAGCTCTCTTCGTCGTTCTCGATGTCGCCGTCGATGAGATCGGCCACGTCGTCGTCGCCGGCATCCTCCTCCTCGAGGAAGGTGTCGTCGCTGTCCGCCGAATCGGAATCGCTGTCGTCCGTGGTGGTGTCGGTGTCTTCCTCGGCCGCCTCGACCTCGTCGAGGGAGACGATCTCGGGACCGCCCTTCTCGGCGTCGGTGTCCTCGTCGTCATCCGCCGGCACGGCGGCGGCGCGGGCGGCGAGCGCCGGGGCGGCGACGCGGCTGCTGGAGGCGATGGCCTGATAGATCGTCCCGCATTTCGGGCAGGTCGCCGGATCCTTGTCGAGGTCGTAGAACTTGGCGCCGCAGCTCATGCATTGACGCTTCAAGCCGAGTTCCGGTCTGGCCACGGGCGAACCTCTAGATACACTTTTCGGGGAGGGGCCCCGTTAGTCGCGTGCAACGCGTCTGTCAAATACTGGCGTGGTCCTGCGGCGCGGTGCGGTTTTCCTGTCGCGATTCCCACGACGCCGGACGGCTCGGATGACGCGGCCCCGCCTGCGTGATAACCGGCCTGTCCATGAGCCGGATCGTCGATCCCGGCACCCGTGCGGCGGAGGGCGCCGATCCGGCCCCGGATCGGCCCCGAAGCCCCTGACGCCGAAAAGTCCTGTCCCCGTGTCACACGACCTTCCGCCCCAGCCCCTCACCGCCACGGCGGGCCTCGCCCTCCAGGGCTCCCTGCGCCCGCCGGGCGACAAGTCGATCTCCCACCGGGCGATGATCCTCGGCCTCCTCAGCATCGGCGAGACCCGGGTCGAGGGTTTGCTCGAAGGCGACGACGTCCTGCGCACCGCCGCCGCGGCGGAAGCCCTCGGCGCCACCGTCGAGCGCCTCGGCGAGGGCCGCTGGCGCATCGTCGGCGTCGGCCTCGGCGGCCTCACCGACCCGGCGGACGTGCTCGATTTCGGCAATGCCGGCACGGGCTCGCGCCTGATGATGGGTGTCGTCGGCGGCCAGCCCGTGACGGCGACGTTCGACGGCGACGCCTCCCTGCGCAAGCGCCCCATGCGCCGCATCCTCGATCCCCTGGTGCGCATGGGGACGGAGGTCGTGAGCGAACGGGAGGGCGGGCGCGTGCCCCTCACCCTGCGGGGCCCGCGCGAAGCCATTCCCATCACGTACGAGACGCCGGTGGCCTCGGCGCAGATCAAGTCGGCGGTGCTCCTCGCCGGCCTCAACGCGCCCGGCATCACCACGGTGATCGAGGCGGCCGCCACCCGCGACCACACCGAGCGGATGCTGCGCCTGTTCGGCGCCCACGTGGAGGTCACGGCCCACGGTCCGGAGGGCCACGGCCGCACCATCGCGCTGACCGGCCAGCCGACCTTGCGCGGCACCGACGTGGTGGTGCCGGCCGATCCGTCCTCGGCGGCGTTCCCCCTGGTGGCGGCCCTCATCGTACCGGGCTCGGAGGTCGTCATCGAGGGCGTGATGATGAACCCCCTCCGCACGGGCCTCATCACCACCCTGCTGGAGATGGGCGCCGACATCGAGCGCCTGCGCGAGCGCGACGAGGGCGGCGAGAGCGTGGCCGACCTGCGGGTGCGCGCGAGCCGCCTGACGGGCGTCGACGTGCCGCCCGAGCGGGCGCCCGCGATGATCGACGAGTACCCGATCTTGGCGGTGGCCGCCGCCTTCGCCGAGGGCACCACCCGGATGAACGGCCTGCACGAGCTGCGGGTGAAGGAATCCGACCGTCTCGCGGCGGTGGCGGACGGCCTGAGCGCCAACGGCATCGCGTACGTCATCGAGGGCGACGACCTCGTGGTGCACGGCGACGGGAGCCCCCCGAAGGGCGGCGGCACCGTGGCGACCCACCTCGATCACCGCATCGCCATGGCGTTCCTCGTCCTCGGGCTCGCCACGCGCGAGCCCGTGACGGTGGATGACGGCGCCATGATCGCCACGAGCTTCCCGAGCTTCCTGCCGACCATGCAGGCGCTCGGCGGACGGATCGCGTCATGAGCGACTTTCACGTGGGTGATATCCCCCTCGTCATCGCCATCGACGGCCCGGCGGCCTCCGGCAAAGGCACGCTGGCCAAGCGCATCGCCGCCCATTACGGCCTGCCCCACCTCGACACCGGCCTGCTCTACCGGGCGGTGGCGCTGACCGTGATCGACGCCGGCTACAAGCTCGACGACCACCAGGCCGCCGCGCGGGCCGCCGCCAGCCTCATCGCCGACCGCCTCGCGGATCCGCGCCTGCGCGAGCGCGCCATGGGCGAGGCCGCTTCGCGAATCTCCTCCGTGCCGGCGGTGCGCTCGGCGCTCCTCGCCTGGCAGCAGCGCTTCGCCGGCAACGCCGCCGGCGCGGTCCTCGACGGGCGCGACATCGGCACGGTGGTGTGCCCCCACGCGCGGGTGAAGCTGTTCATCACGGCGGCCCCCGAGGAGCGGGCACGCCGTCGCCACCTCGAACTCCAGCGCCGGGGCGAGACCACGAGCGTCGGGGCGATCCTCGCCGACATCGTCGCCCGCGACGCCCGCGACGCCCAGCGCTCCACCGCCCCCCTCAAGGCGGCGGCCGACGCCGTGCTCCTCGACACCACGGACCTCGACCCCGACGCCGCCTTCGCGGCGGCCCGCGACGTGATCGACCGCGCCCGGCCCCATTGAGGCGGGTCGCTATCGGCTGGGGGATGAGGTGGATCGGAGCGCGCCGTGCCCTCGTCCCGCTGTCGTGAAGCGGAGGATCCGGTCAGTGGCAATGCCTTGCGTATCGCGCGAATGGCGCAAGTCCCCCTCTGCTTCCAGGAGAGGAGGTACCGTCATGCGCTATGCCCGCCGGATGCGGCTTTCGAAGACGTCGCAAACCGGTGTGTGATTTCGGAGCCGGCAAGGAACGCGCACGCGCGCTGTCCCCGACCTTATCGGAGCCGTACCGGGGATCGGATGGTCCATCCGGCCCCGGGACTTTCTGAAGGCCCCGTCAGCGCGCGGCGAACTCCGCGAACGCGTCGTCCTTGGCCAGCCGCAGAAGGTTCTGCCCATAGGCGGTCTTGGCGAACAGGTTGCCGCGCGCGATGAGCTGCTCCTTGTCGATGAAGCCCTGGAGGTAGGCGATCTCCTCAAGGCAGGCGACTTGCAGGCCCTGGCGGTGCTGCAGGGTGCGGACGAACTCGGCCGCCTCCAGCAGGCTGTCGTGGGTGCCGGTATCGAGCCAGGCGTAGCCGCGCGACATCCGCTCGACATGGAGCTGGCCGCGTTCGAGATAGGCCTGGTTGACGCTCGTGATCTCGAGTTCGCCGCGCGGCGACGGGGTCACGGCGGCGGCGATGTCGAGGACCTGGTTGTCGTAGAAGTACAGGCCGGTCACCGCCCAGGGGCTCTCGGGCTGGGTCGGCTTCTCGACGAGGCGCAAGGGGCGGCCCTCCTTGTCGAGGGTGACGACGCCGTAGGCCGCCGGATTGTCGACGTGGTAGGCGAACACCGTGGCGCCCGACGTGCGGGTGCGGGCGCGGGCGAGGAGCTCGCTCATGCCGTTGCCGAAGAACAGATTGTCGCCGAGCACCAGGGCGACGTCGTCGGTTCCGACGAAGTCGCGGCCGATGACGAAGGCCTGGGCCAGGCCCTCGGGGCGCGGCTGGATCGCGTAGGAGAACTGCAGGCCGAACTGCTCGCCGGTGCCGAACAGGCGCTTGTAGTTGTCGAGGTGCTCAGGGCTGGAGATGATTAGGATCTCGCGGATGCCGGCGAGCATCAGCACCGAGACCGGGTAGTAGATCATCGGCTTGTCGTAGACCGGCAGCAGCTGCTTGTTGATCGACAGGGTGGCCGGGTGCAGGCGCGTGCCCGATCCGCCGGCAAGGACGATGCCCTTCATGCCCGTGTCTCCGTGTGGGTGTGGGTCGGCCCGATGAGCCGGTCGAGGATGTCGTCCAGGGCCTCGCCCCAGGGCCGCGGCGCGATGCCGTAGGCCGCGTCAAGGCTCACCGTCGACAGGCGGGAATTGGCTGGGCGCCGGGCCGGCGTCGGGTAGGCGCTCGTCGGAATGCCGGTGACCGGGATCGACCGGCCGCCGCGCGCGGCCGAGCCCGCCACGATGGCTTGCGCGAAGCCGCGCCAAGTGGTCGAGCCGGCATTGACGCAGTGGAACGTGCCCGTCGGTGCGTCGGGCTCGGCGGCGAGCCGCAGGGCGATGCGGGCGCAGGCTTGCGCCAGATCCGTCGCCGAGGTCGGGCAGCCGTGCTGGTCGTCCACCACGGTGAGCGCGTCGCGCTCGGCCGAGAGCCGCAGCATGGTCTTCACGAAGTTGCCCCGGTGCGGGCTCACCACCCAGGCCGTGCGCAGGATGGCGTGGCGCGGGTTGGCCGTGCGCACCGCCATCTCGCCAGCCGCCTTGCTGGCGCCGTAGACGCTGCGCGGGTTCACGGGGGCGTCGGGCAGGTAATCCCCCTCCCCGTCCCCGTCGAAGACGTAATCCGTCGAGACGTGGACGAGGGGGATGCCGCGCGCCCGCGTCGCGGCGGCGAGGATCGCCGGCGCGAGGGCGTTGAGGCGCCAAGCCGCGACCACGTCGGCTTCGGCCTTGTCCACGGCGGTGTAGGCCGCCGTGTTGATCACGGCCGCGTAGGTTTTCGTATCGAAGACGCGGGCCACCGCATCCGCATCGGTGATGTCGAGGGCTGCGCGGTCAGGCGCGTCGACCCGCACGCCGTCCGGCCAAGCATGGGCCCGCAGCTCGGTGCCGACCTGACCGGCGCCGCCGAGGATCAGGATATCCACTTAGGAGGCCTTCGTCGCGGACGCCTGCGCGCCGCCGAGGCCGAGGCGCTCGCCGGTGTAGCGGCCCTCGCGGATCGGGCGCCACCACGCCTCGTTTTCGAGGTACCACTTCACGGTCTCTTCGAGCGCCGTCTCGAAGTTCTTCGTCGGCGCCCACGCGACCTCGGCCTCCGCCTTCGACGGGTCGATGGCGTAGCGGCGGTCGTGGCCCGGACGGTCGGCCACGTAGGTGATCAGGCGGTCGTGCGGGGCGTGCTCGGGGCGCAGGCGGTCGAAGGCGGCGCACAGCCCCTTCACCACCGCGAGGTTGTTGCGCACGGAGCGCCCGCCGAGCAGGTAGGTCTCGCCGAGGCGGCCGTTCTTCAGTACCGCCACGAGGCCCTTGGCGTGGTCCTCGACGTGGATCCAGTCGCGCTCGTTCAACCCGTCGCCGTAGACGGGGAGGTTCTTGCCCTCCAGCGCATTGAGGATCATCAGCGGGATGAGCTTCTCGGGGAAGTGCCGCGGCCCGTAATTGTTCGAGCAGTTCGTGATGAGCACCGGCAGGCCATAGGTCTCGTGCCAGGCGCGGGCGAGATGGTCGGAGGCCGCTTTCGAGGCCGAGTAGGGCGAGCGCGGGTCGTAGCGGCTCTCTTCGGTGAAGAACCCGTCGGGCGGGAGCGAGCCGTAGACCTCGTCCGTGGAGACGTGGAGGAAGCGGAACGCCGCCTTCGCGTCGCCGGAGAGCCCGTCCCAGTAGGTGCGGGCGCCGTCGAGCATCACCTGGGTGCCGACCACGTTGGTGCGGATGAACGCGCCCGGATCGGTGATGGAGCGGTCGACGTGGCTCTCGGCGGCCAGATGCATCACCGCGTCGGGCTTGAACTCGGCATAGAGCGCGTGGACGGCCGAAGGATCGCAAATGTCGGCCTCGGCGAAGCGATGGCGGGAGTCCTCGGCCAGGGGCTGCAGGGAGATCGGGTTCGCCGCATAGGTCAGGGCGTCGAGGGTGAGGACGTCGTGCCCGAGATCCTGAACCAGATGCAGGACGAGGGCGGAACCGATGAAGCCGCAGCCGCCGGTGACCAGGATGCGCATGCGTGTCTTCTCCCTCGAACCCTTGGTATCAAATGTTCAGAACGCGGCGCCGAGATCCGCGAAACGCGGGGCGGCGCGGTCCTTGTCCGACAGCACGGCGCCGGCCTCTTCCACCGGCCAGGCGATGGCGAGATCGGGGTCGTTCCAGACGAGGTTGCGGTCGTGCGCCGCGCTGTAATAGGCGCTGACCTTGTAGGCCACCATGGTGTCCGGCTCCAGGGTGCAGAAGCCGTGGGCGAAGCCGGCCGGCACGTAGAGCTGCTCGCCGCCCTTCGCGTCGAGGGTCACGGCGACGTGGCGGCCGTAGGTCGGGCTGTCGCGGCGCAGATCCACGGCGACGTCGAGGATCGAGCCCGCCAGCACCCGCACCAGCTTGGCCTGCGCCGCCGGGGCGAGCTGGAAGTGAAGGCCCCGCACGGTGCCGACCTGGGCCGAGAACGACTGGTTGTCCTGCACGAACGCCACGTCGATCCCGCCGGCCGCGAGGGTATCGACACGAAAGGTCTCCGAGAACCAGCCCCGGTCGTCGCCGAAGCGGTTGGGAACGACGCGCTTGACCGCCGCGATCTCCGTCTCGATCACCCGCATGGTGGATTGATCCCTGGGAACACCCGAAAATTCGAACCGTCTAGGCCGGGGTTCTCGCCGGGTTGTCAAGGCTGAGACACGACTTGGCGGCCCTGCCGGGCGTCTTCGGGGGTCGTTTGGGGCGTCGCTCGGGGGGGCACTCGGGCGGTCGCTTGCGGCGGTCGTGGACCGTGCGCTATGCCGCCCGACCGCGCGGGACACTTCAGGGAGACAGCGCATATGATCACGCAGAATCGGACGGCCCGCGCCCTCGCGGGCACCCTCCTGCTCCTCGGGCTCGCCGGCCCGGCCGCCGCCGAGAAGGGTCCCGACGCCACCGGCCTGTGGCTGACGGAGACGGGCGGCTCCAAGGTCCGCATCGCCCGCTGCGGCCAGGGCTATTGCGGCACCCTCGCCAGCGTCTCCGGCCCCGGCCTCGACGCCCAGAACCCCGACGTGTCCCTGCGGACCCGCAGCCTCATCGGCGTGCGGATCATGACCGCCGACCGGGCCAAGGGCGACGGTTACGAAGGCTCGCTCTACAACCCCAAGGACGGCAAGACCTACGCCGGCAGCCTCGTCCTCAAGGGCCCGGACGTCGTCGAGGTCCAGGGCTGCGTCCTGAGCGTCTTGTGCAAGAGCCAGACTTGGAAGCGGGTGAACTGAGGCGATCGGGGGCGATTCCATGCGGTTGGCGGGAAAGACCTGCGTCGTCACGGGCGCCGCCCGAGGCATCGGGCGGGCGATCGCGGAGGCGTTCGGGCGCGAGGGCGCGACCGTTATCGCGACGGATGCGGACGCGGCGGCCCTCGCCGACCTGGAAGCCGCCCTCGGCTGCCGGACCTTCCCCCTCGACGTACGGTCGGAGGAGGCCTGGGACGCCCTGGCGCGGTTCGCCCCCGCCGTCGACGTGGTGGTGAACAACGCCGGCGTCACGGGGTTCGAGGACGGGATGGTCGCGCACGATCCCGAACACGCCACCCTCGCCGACTGGTGCGCGGTCCACGCGGTCAACCTCGACGGCACCTTTCTCGGCTGCCGCTACGCCATCCGGGCCATGAAGGCGCGGAGCGCAGGCTCCATCGTCAATATCGCCTCGCGCTCCGGCCTCGTCGGCATCCCTGGGGCCGCCGCCTACGCGTCCTCGAAGGCCGCCATCCGCAACCACACCAAGACCGTGGCGCTCTATTGCGCCCAGCAGGGCTGGACCATCCGCTGCAACGCGATCCATCCGGCCGCGATCCTCACCGGAATGTGGGAGCCGATGCTCGGCACCGGACCCGACCGGCAGGCCCGGATGGACGCCCTCGTGGCCGACACGCCCCTGCGCCGGTTCGGCCGCCCCGACGAGGTCGCGGCCGTCGCTTTGATGCTCGCCTCCGACGAGGCCACCTACATCACCGGCGCGGACATCACCCTCGACGGCGGCCTTCTGGCCGGATCGGCGGTGGTGCCGGGTTAGGGGGGCGCCGAGCCGTCCCCGCACGCTTCCCGGCCGAAGGGTCCGGCCCATCGCGTCGAACGGCCGGACCGTGGGACGCCACGCCGAAGGTCTTTACCATTCGGTTTTCCAGCATTTATCTGTACACGAGGGACAGAGCATCGCTCTCCAGCGTGAAAGCCTTGTTCGGTTTCGGTAACGCCCTCGTCGCGTGCGAACAGAAGCTCGCGCAAGAATTCGAGCATATCCAGCAGGCGATCGACCGGGAGTACGGCGCCGGGATGGGCGACCGCGTGTTCCGGGATATCGGCCGGACGCAGACCGGCGACCTGAGCGGCGGCATCAAGCGCTCCGATCTCGGCCTCATCGGACGGACTGCGGACCGGCTCACGCAGAACATGCTCAATGCAGCGCTCACGGACCGCAACATCGGCGGACTGCAGGGCCACCGGCCCGACTACGATAAGATGCAGGCGTTCTTCGACGCGCATTTCGCGGTGGCGACCAACCCCAAATTCCGGGGAAGTACGCTGCGGAATCGAACGTAGAGGTTTACGGGAGCGCGCTCGCCAGGAACGTGCTGAACCGCGTCGGGCAGAACGGAACGATCAGCCAGTCCGATTTCGACGACCTGTCCAAGGCGTTCGGACCCTACGACAAGAGTTTCAATCCCACCATGCCGGATTGTCCGGCGCCCTCGCCGCTCGGCGGGCATCTGGTCGGGCCGGCGAACGAGGCGCGCCTGAACGAACTGACGCAGGCGGTCTGTGAGCGTTTCTGCAAGCTGACGCCTGCTCTTGCCGTCAATTTGCGCAGCCAGCAATTCTCCAAGATCCAGACGACGTTTGCGCAAGCGAACACCTCCGCGAACCGCATCACCGCGACGACCGGGCCGTCCAGGGTCTCGACGCACCGCACCCGCGGATCCGGCCGATCAGAGACTCGGGTCAGAACTCGACGCCGAAGCGGACCCGTAGGTTGTGACGGGCGAACTGGGTGAGGTTGAAGGCGCGGTCGGCGAAGTCGGGGGCGCGGTCGTGGCCGGACACCTGGGCGGAGTAGGCGACGGTCAGGAAGCCCTTTTCCCTGACCTGCACGTGCAGCACGGGGCCGACAAAAACCGCTCGCCCGAGGAACCGGTTCAGGAACGACCCGTCGTAGGCACGCATGACCCGGATTTCGGGGCCGAGGAAGACGCTGTTCGTCGCCCGCGCCATCAGCGTTCCCGACAGGGAGAGGGTCGAGGATCGGTCGGTGTCGCCGGAGTCCTTGAGGCGCGCGACGGAGGGATCGTAGATCACGTTCGCACCGGCCCACAGCTTACCCGGAATCAGGCGCGCATCCGCCATGAGCCGGGTGTCCATGCTGAACACGTCGGCGCCCTGCCCCTCGATGGGCGTCACCCGCGAATACAGCGGCTCCGCCTGCAGGGCGATGCCGAACGGATGGTCGTCCGTCCGCTTGAGAACCTGATACTTGAACTCCAGTGAGCCGCCGTTGACGAGGCCGAAGGTCTTGTCCGGCACGCCGACGATGTTGCGGCTGTCCCGCGCGTCGAATTGCAGGCCGGGCTCGATGCTGAAATCGTCGGTCGGATCGTACTGGTAGCTGACGATGGGTTCGCTGGCGCGATAGGCCGACGAGCCCGGCCCCGCCCGCCGCTTGCTGAAGCGGCCGATCGCGTCGACCACCACCTCCTGCTCGCCGGCCTTGCCGGTGTCGGTTCCTTCCGTGAAGCCGAACAGGTTCTCGGTGTCGATCGTGTCGGGCGCGCTGCCCGTGCCCGCCTCCTGGTAGTCTTTGCCGGACGCGGACGGAATCGGTCCGGCCAGAGCGGATCCGGCGACGAGGAGGACCGAGAGCCGGGCCGCCCGGCGGACGCGATGCCAGGCTTGCCGAATGGGAACGGGTCGTGACGGGAGCATCCCGCACGCTATCCTGCCGCGTCGCGTCCTGGCTGGTGCGCGAAAGCCACACAGGCCTTCGTCCCTCGCGTGCGGTCGGACGGCGCTGGATTAAAACACTTCCGGCCGCATCGCCCGGTTGTGTCCTGCGTCACGGCTTCGCCGTTGCACGCCGATGCAGCAGGATCAGGCCACCGGCCAGACCCAGCAACGTGAGGCCGATGGCGGCCTGAAAGGCCTGCCAGATCCGTGGCGTGTAGATCCCCTGTGCCGCGTCGAATCCGTAGCACAGCAGCCGGACGCGATCGCCGAGCGTCCCGATCCGGCCTTCTCCCGCCTCCACGAGGGCGAGGCGCAGGCTGTCCGCCGTCACGGTGAGGCTCGACAGGACGCGCGACACCCGCCCGTCGCCGGTCAGCGACACGAAGGCGGCCGGGTGGACGATGGCGCCGTGCACGGTATCGGGCACCGACGTGTAGCCGATCGCTTCGGTCAAGCGCGCGACCGCCTCGGGCGGCCCCGTCACGGTGGTGACCGCCTCGGCCAGCGCCCCGTCGATGCCGGCCGTCACGGACGTCCGGGCCTCGTCGCGCGGACCGAGGCCGATGACGACGAGCCGGACATCCCGGCCTGGGCGCAGGCCGGTTCCCATCAGAGCCCCGGACAGGATCGCGAGGGTCGGCGCGCAGATCACCCGGCAGTTCGGGTCGATGGGCACCAGGAGGGTCGGGCGGCCGTCGAGGGCGGCGGCGACCGTGACGGCTTGGCCCCGATCGGTCCGGAGTTCGAGGTCCAGCGGCACTCGAGCCCCTGGGGGCGGCGCGAGGCCGACGCGCGCGAGGTCGAGCCGGGTGAGGTCCGCCGAGGCCGGCGACGGGAAGGCCGGTGCCGCCACGACCAGGGTGGCGAGACAGGGCCGGATGGCTCGGGATACCCGCGAGCGGACCCCAGGCTGCGGGCGCCGCATCATCCTTCCGCCAACCGGGCGAACACGTCCGCGAGGGTGAGGGTGAACAGGATCGCCAGCCAGAACAGACCGCAGGCCGCGGTGAGCCGGTCGAGGGCATTCGCCGTATCGAGGCGCATGAACGGCACCGCGACGAGGAGCGCCTGGGTGCCGGCGATGCCGAACGGGAGGGCGACGTTCCAGGGGCCGAGGGGTCGGTAGGCCAGCAGGACCGAGACGGCGAGGAGCGCGACGAGGCCGAGCCAGACCGGCACGGTGCGCAGGAGAATGGAGCGGAGGGTGGGGGCCTCGCTCATCCGGCGCGCCCCACGAGGTAGAGGGCGGGGTAGAGGACGATCCACGCCATGTCGACGAAGCCCCAATACAGCAGCGCCACCTCGACCTGCGGACTCGTGGCGAGGAAGTCCGGCGCGTGCCAGCCCTTCCACGCCAGCCGCGTCACCAGGCCGATGCCGATGGCGAGGTGGATTCCGTGCACCGCCGTGGCGAACCAGTAGAAGCCGAAGAACAGCTGCGTCGGCCGGTCCGCGAGCTTGAAGCCCGGTCCGGGCACCAGATTTTCCCGGATGTCCTCGCGGTATTCGAAGCCCTTCACGATCAGGAAAGCGAGGCCGAGGCCCGCCGTGAGCAAGAGGCAGACGAGGACCAGACGGCGCAGGGCCGGCACCTCCGCGGCCCGCGCGGCGATGGCCGCGAGCAGACCGCTCGTCAGCAGCAGGGCGGTGTTCGCCGTCCCGTAGACGATGTTGGTCTCGCGCGCCGCCGCCGCGACGGCCTCGGGATGCTCGGCCCTGAGGGCGGCGTAGAACAGGAACAGCGCCCCGAAGAACAGGACTTCGCTGGCGATGAAGATCCACATGCCGAAGGTGGCCCCGGCCCGCTGCCGCGCGAGGGCGTCGGCGGGCGCGAAACCGAGGTCGTGCCAAGGCTCGCGCAGCGACGGGGCAGACTCGCGCAGCGAGGGGACAGTCTCGCGCAGCGGAGGAGACGGCTCGCGCAGCGGAAGGGACGGCTCGCCGGTCGCCCTCATGCCTGGGATTCCTGCGTCGGCAGATGCGGCTGGTCCTGCGTCGGCGGGCTCCCGGCCGGGTGGTAATCGTAGGGCGGCCCGAGGACGGCGACACGGCCGAGGAAATTGTCGCGGGGCGGCGGCGACGTGGTCCGCCATTCGAGGCCGGTGGCGTTCCATGGGTCGTTGCGGGCGCGGGCGCCGAAGAACACCGACCAGGTGAGGTAGCCCAGCGGCATCAGGTAGGCGACGGCGAGGACGGCCGCGCCCGAGGACGAGAGCACGTTCCAGACCTGGAATTCCGGCGGATAGACGTGGTAGCGCCGCGGCATGCCGAGATACCCGGCGATGAATTGCGGGAAGAACGTCAGGTTGAAGCCGAAGAACATCAGGATCGCGGCGAACTTCGCCCAGGTCTCCGGGTACATCCGCCCGGTGATCTTGGGCCACCACAGGTGCAGCCCGGCGAAGTAGGCCGACACCGAGGCGCCGACCATGATGTAGTGGAAGTGGGCGACGACGAAGTAAGTGTCCTGCACGTGCACGTCGATGGGGATCGAGGCGAGGAACAGGCCCGTCAGGCCCCCCACCGTGAACAGGCCGAGGAAGCCGAGGGCGTAGAGCATCGGCGATTCGAAGCCGATCTGGCCGCGATACAGGGTGGCGGTCCAGTTGAAGACCTTGATGGCCGACGGCACGGCGACGATGAACGACAGGAACGAGAACAGCAGCGCCGCGTAGGGCGACATGCCTGAGGTGAACATGTGATGGCCCCAGGTGAAGAAGCCGATCACCGCGATGGCCACCAGGGCGTAGACCATGAAGGTGTAGCCGAAGACGACCCGCCGCGAGAAGCAGGTGATCACCTCGGAGATCACCCCCATCGCCGGCAGGATCATGATGTACACCGCCGGGTGCGAGTAGAACCAGAACAGGTGCTGGAACAGGATCGGGTCGCCGCCCCGCGCCGGATCGAAGATCGGCAGGCCGAAGGCCCGCTCGGCCAGCACGAGGAGCAGGGTGAGAGCGAGGACCGGCGTCGCCAGGACGAAGATCAGGCTCGTGGTGTACATGGCCCACACGAACAGCGGCAGGCGGAACCAGGTCATACCGGGCGCCCGCAGCAGGTGCACGGTGGCGATGAAGTTGACGCCCGTGGCGATGGTCGAGAACCCGGCGACGAACACGCCGAGCACCGCCACGGAGACGGCGGTGTCGGAGAACACCGTCGCGTAGGGGAAGTAGAAGGTCCACCCCGTGTCGATCCCGCCCGCCAGCACGGCGACGGCGGCCAGGAGCCCGCCGCCGAGGTTGAGGTACCAGCTCACGAGGTTGAGTTTGGGAAATGCGAGATCTCGCGCGCCGATCATCAGCGGCAGGAGGAAGTTGCCGAAGGTGGTGGGGATCGACGGGATGAGGAAGAACCACACCATGATCACGCCGTGGAGCGTGAACAGCTTGTTGTAGGTGTCCGACCCGACGAAATCGGCTTCCAGCGTGAAAAGTTCGAGACGCACGGCCGTGGCCGCCGCGCCGCCGAGGAAGAAGAACAGCGTAATCGACAGTCCGTACAGGATGGCGATGCGCTTGTGGTCGGTGGTGGTCAGCCACGAGCCGAGGGTGTGGCCGGCCGCGAGATAGCTCTCCGGCAGGCCCAGCGCGAGCTCGTCCGGGTCCGCCAGGGCCGTGGGGCTTTGGGCGATGTGGGGGCTCATCTGCGCGCTCGCGGACGGGGAGGGCGGGGATCGACGACGGGGCGGGTCACGGGCCCACCGCCGGTCCGGCGGGGGCCGGCGTGTCCGCGACGGGCGCGCCCGGCACCATGGCGGGGCTGCGCTCGCGGGCGGACCCCGGCACGCGGGAGGAGAGCGGCGGCACGCCTGGGCTGCGCACGGTGCGGGGGCCGGCCCCGAGGGCGCGGAGATAGGCGGTGAGTTCCTGCACCTCTCCGTCCGTCAGTAGGCCCGCGTAGCTCGGCATGATCGGCGCGTAACCGGCGGCGATGTCGCGCGCGGGCTGGAGGATCGAATCGCGGATATAGGCCGCATCCACCGTGACGGTGCGGCCGCCTTCGAGGGGAATGGTCTTGCCCCAGAGGCCGGCGAGGTCCGGCGCGTGGATCGTGGAGCCCGGTGCGTGGCACCCGGCGCAGCCGCGCTCGGTGAACAGGCGCTCGCCCGCATGGGCGAGGTCGTCGCCCTCGGGCTGGGCCGAGAGCCAAGCCGCGTAATCCTGCGGCTCCATCACGATGACGCGGCCGAGCATGCGGGAATGATCGGTGCCGCAGAACTCCGTGCACATGAGGTGGAAGGTGCCGGTCTTGGTGGCCTGGAACCAGGTCTCGGTCTGGCGGCCCGGCACGGCGTCGCGCTTCAGGCGGAAGGCCGGGATGTAGAACGAATGGATCACGTCCTGCGAGGTCAGCATCAGCCGCACGGGCGCGCCCACGGGCACGTGCAGCTCGTTGATCTCGCGGGCGCCGTTGGAGGCCTGCGTCTTCCACATCCACTGCTTGGCGACGACGTGGATCTCGATGGCGTCCTTCGGTGGAGTGTAGGCCCCGATCTCGGCCGAGGCCGCCCACCAGAAGATGAACAGGAACACGAACAGGGTGGCGGCGGTCCAGCCGATCTCGAACTCGCGCGACACGACGCTCGGCAGGGCGCCGCGATCGGCCTTCGAGCCGCGCCGGAACCGGATCGCGAAGGTGACGACGAGGCCGACCACCACGAGGACGATGGCGGCCGAGATCACCGTCAGGCCGAAGAAGATCGCGTCGACCTTGGCGGCCTGCGTCGAGGCGGCTTCGGGCATGAGCCACGCGGGCACGAAGCGCTGCATCATGGGGCGCCCCCGCCGGCGGGACCGGACGCCGCGGCGCCGCCGGGGCTCCCCCGTGGCGCCGGGAGCGCGCTGACCGCGCCACCGCGGCTTCCGAGGCTCGGCCAGCGTTCGGGCTGGACCGGCGCGGCGTAGGCGGTCGCGCCCCGATCGGCGAGGCGGCGCATGGCTTCCCCGATGGGCATCCGGGCGATGCCGCGGTCGCGGTCGACCCACCCGTAGCCCTTCAGCCGGTGACGCTGATCGGCGAGGAACCGCGCGAGGTCGCCGCCGGGATTCTGCTGGAGCTGCGGCCCGGGAAACGCGCGGGGGGCCTGAGCGACCGGTCCCGGCACCTCGCTCCGGTAGTACAGCCACAGGCCGGCCAGCGACGCCCCGACGAACACCACGATGCCGAGGCCCGTGAGCAGCACCGGCTTCAGGGCGATGCCCGGCGCCTCGAGGCCGGGATCGGCATGATCCGCGACGTCGTCGTGGATGCGGTCGCGCGACGGCTCAGGCATGGGCTCAGGCATGGGCTCAGGCATGCCGGCTCTCCGGCGCGGAGGCGTCGGCGAAGGTGCGCGCGGTGAATCGCGCGGCGCGGCGCGACAGCAGGGCCAGAACGGCGAGGCCCGCGAGCCCGGCCGCCGCGGCGGCACCGGCGCCGTCGCCGTAGGCCGGCAGGAGCGTCCAGGCGAGGTGGAGGGCGAGGCCCACGAGGACGAGGACGCCCACCGCCCGCAACAGGGCCGCGCTGCGGCGCACGGCAGAAAAGAGCAGCATCCCGAACGGGACGAGGCCGCCGGCCACGAAGGCGGCGAGCAGCACCGCCCGCCAGGTGCCCTCGCCACGCTTCAGGTACCACGCGGCCTTCGACGGCAGGTCGCCGTACCACGCCACCACGTAGGCCATCAGGCCCATGTAGAGGACGCCCAGGAGGGTCGCGAGAATGAGCTTGGCGAGGTCGCCCGCCCGCTCCCCGTCGCGGCCGGGCACGCCCACCAGGGCCGCCCACGCGAGGGCGGCGAGCATCTGGTGCAGAGCGATGTCGGCGGCGAACGCGGAGGAGACGTAGGACGGCTCGACGGACAGGATCCAGTCCACGGCGACGAGGCTGAGGCTGAACCCGTAGAAGGCGAGGCCGAGGCCGGCCACCAGCCGGGTGCAGCGCCCCGCCAGGATGAGGAGGGCGAGGCCCGACCAGCCCGCGAGCGCCAGGCCGGCCCGCAGATCGAACGCCACCGGATTGAGGTAGAGGCGGGCGACATCCGCCTTCACGCGCCCCGGATCGGCCGCCCAGGGGTAGAGGGCCGGCAGGGTGGCGGCGATGCCGAGGAACGCGAGGGCCGCCAGGGGCACCAGGGCGGTGGCGGGCCGCAGGGCGGGAGCGAGAGCGTCGCCCCACCGGCCGCCCGTGACGGCGTGGATCATCACCCAGACGAGGCTGCCGACGGGGATCATGCTCCAGACGATCCAGGCGAGGAGCCAGCCCCGCGCCAGGGCGTCGGCGATCGACGACGCGCCCGTCATGGCAGCGCCTCCGCGAGACCCGGCACGTCGGCGACGCGGGCGCCCTGACCGAGTTGCAGGGCGCGGATATAGGCGGCGATGGCCCAGCGATCCCGCGGCTCGACGCGGGCGGCGTAGGAATACATCACGCCGTAGCCCTCGGTGATCACGGCGACGAGGTAGCCCGCCGGCGCCGCCCGCAGGCGGTCCTCGTGGAAGGAGGGCGGGGCGGGAAAGCCGCGCTGGACGATCATTCCGTCGCCGTGGCCGGTATAGCCGTGGCAGGGCGTGCAGATGGCGTCGTAGCGCGCCCGGCCCCGCCGCAGCAGGGCGGCGTCGACGGGGGGCGCATCGCGCAAGGCCGCCTCGGCCGCGAGATCGCCCTGCGCCACGGTGCCGTCCGGGGGTGTCCGGGCCTCGGCGCCGTCGGCGAACAGGGCCGCCTTGCCGTAGACCCGATAGCGCTTCTGGACCCGCATCGACTGGTCGTCGCAGGCTGCGAGCGGCAGCAGGAGCGCGAGGGCGCCGAATCCCACGCGGAGCGTGCGGCGCGCGTCTCGGGACCGCCTCATGGGTTCATCTCCGACACCAGGCGGGCGCCTGCCCCTTCGAGCAGCACGCGCAGGGCGCGCGGATCGTCCTTCGGGGCGATGAGGAGCAGGAAGCGGTCCTGGCTCGCCCGCTCGAATTGCGGCATCGCGTGCAGCGGATGGTGCAGGCGCGGCAGGCCGCAGGCGGACAGCATGGCGACGAAGCCCGCCAGGGCGGCGGCGAGGATTCCGACCTCGAACGGCACGAGGAGGAAGACCGGCCAGGAATGCAGGGGCCGCCCGCCGGAATTCAGCGGGTAGGCGTGGACCGCGCTGTACCATTGCAGGGCGTACATCAGCCCCGCCGCGCCGAAGCCCGCCATCGCCATGGCGGGCCGGACCCATCGGCGCGTGGGCGCGATCAATCCGGCAAGATCCTCCACGGGGAAGGGCGTGAAGGCGTCGATGGGGCTGTGGCCGTCGGCATGGCCGAGGCGGGTCGCCCGCAGTAAGGCCTCGGGCGTCTCGAACTCGGCGAGGAGGTGGGGGCGGGACCCGCTCATGCGGCGCCCTCGCGGTGGCTGAGCTGGCGGACCTCGTGCATCGACACGAGGGGCAGCAGGCGCGCCAGGACGAGGAAGCCGAGGACGAACAACCCGAGGGGCCCGAATAGGATCGCGAGGTCGTAGAGGCTGATCTGGTAGGTCCGCCACAGGCTGACGGCGTAGCCGCGCGCGAGGGTGTTCCAGACGATGAGGATGCGCTCGAGCCACATCCCTACGTTGATCAGAATCGCGAGGGCGGCGAGCGCTCGCAAGTCGACCCGCACGGCCGGGAACCACAGGGCCTGCGGGGCGAGGCAGTTGCAGAACAGCAGCGCGGCGTAGAGCCAGCGGTAATCGCCGGTGAAGAAATAGCCCACCACCGTCCTGTCGGTGTGCTCGCCGCCGTACCAGGCCATGAACCACTCGGTGGCGTAGGAGAACGTCATCACGATGCTGGCGAACAGCATCACCTTCGCCATGGCGTCGAAATGCGCCCGCGTGATCATCGCCCGGAGGTTCAGGCCCCAGCGGATGGCGATGGCCAGCACCACCACCATGGCGAAGCCCGAATACATCGCCCCGACGACGAAGTAGGGCGGGAAGAGGCTCTCCTGCCAGCCGGGCATCAGGCTCGCGGCGAAGTCGAGGCCGACGATGGAATGGACCGAGCAGACGAGGGGGATCGCCAGGGCCGCCATGGTCATGTGGAAGGTCTCGTAGACCTGCCAGTGCCGGGCCGAGCCGCGCCAGCCGAGCGCCAGGGCGCCGTAGATCACCTGGCCCGGCCGCGTGGTGGCCCGATCGCGCAGGGTGGCGAGGTCGGGCAGCAGGCCGGTGAACCAGAAGAGGAGGGAGAACAGCAGGTAGCTGAGGATCGCCCAGAAATCCCAGACCAGGGCCGAGCGCCATTGCGGCCACAAGTCCATGGTGTTCGGGTAGGGCGCCAGCCAATAGGCGTAGAGCGGTCGGCCGAGGTGGATGATCGGGAACAGGCCCGCGATGGCGGCGGCCAGCAGGGTCATGGCCTCGGCGAAGCGGTTGATGGAGGCGCGCCAGTGCTGGCGCGTCAGCAGCAGCATCGAGGAGATCAGCGTTCCGGCGTTGCCGATGCCGATCCACCAGACGTAATTCGCGATGGAGACGCCCCACACCACCGTGGTGTTCACGCCCGACAGGCCGATGCCCACGGTGAGCACCGCCCCGATGGCGAAGAGCGTCAGCAGCACGAAGGGCAGGACGCAGAGCAAGGCGACGAACCACGCCTTGCCGGGACCGCGCTTCTGGATCGGATCGGCGACGGCGGCCGTGATCTCGGCGTCGCCGAGGCGCGCGGGCGCGATCCAGCTTTGGTGCTGCCCAACCCCGCTCACGTGTGGTCCTCCGCCCAATCGGGATTCGGCGCGCGCAGATTGGCCAGGTAGGTGGTGCGCGGGCGGGTGTTGAGCTCTTCCAGCAGCGCGTAGTGGCGCGGGTCCGCCCGCAGGGCCGAGACCGGGTTGCCCGGCCGGGCGAGGTCGCTGAAGGTGATCGCACGGGTGGGGCAGGCCGATTGGCAGGCGGTGACCACGTCGTTCATGGCGCGGCCGTCCCGCTCGGCCCCCTGCCGCTCCGTGGCGATGCGCTGGACGCAGTAGGTGCATTTCTCCATGACGCCGCGCGCCCGCACGGTGACGTTGGGGTTGCGCTGCGCCCGGATCGGCTCGGCGTCGAGGTTGGCGTATTCCTGGCCGTCGGCGTAGCCGAAGAAGTTGAAGCGCCGGACCTTGTAGGGGCAGTTCGCCTCGCAGAACCGCGACCCGACGCAGCGGTTGTAGACCTGAAGGTTCAGGCCCTCGCCGTCATGCACCGAGGCCGCCACCGGGCAGACCGGCTCGCAGGGCGCGTGCTCGCAATGCATGCACGGCACGGGCTGGAACCCGGCCTTCACCGCCTCGGGCGTGCCAGCATCGTAGAGGTCGATGCGCAGCCAGTGCATCATCCGGCCCCGCGCGATCTCCTCCGGGCCGACCACCGGGACGTTGTTCTCCGACTGGCAGGCGACCACGCAGGCGTTGCAGCCGATGCAGGCATTCGTGTCGATGGCCATGGCCCAGGCATGGCCATCGGCATCCCCGGTCCAGGCCTCGATGAGCGACGGCTGGTCGGCGCCGATTCCCTTCGGCTGGGCGGTCGCGAGGTCGGCGAGATCGATTTGCCGGAAGAGCTTCGCGGTCTCGCCCTCGACCTGCACGTAATTCTGCGTCCGCAGCACCGCGCCGGTGCGGCCCGTGGCGGCGAGGTCGACGGGCGTGACGAGCCAGCGCTCGGCCCGGGACACGAGGCGGTAGGCATCCGCCCCGATGCCGTTGCCGATGGCCCCGGCGCGAGCGCGGCCGGACCCGAGGGTGAGCACGCCGACGCCGTCGGCCACGCCGGATTCGACGGCGACGGGCACCTCGACGCTCCGCCCCGCCGCGCTGAGGCGCACCACGTCGCCGGCCCCGACGCCCCGCCGGTCCGCCTCGCCGCGCGACAGGGCGAGGGCGTTGCCCCAGACCTGCTTCGAGATCGGCTTCGGGCATTCCTGAAGCCAGGCGTTGTTGGAAAACCGCCCGTCCCACAGGCACGGATCGGGGCGCAGTTCGACGGTGAAGCCGGCCCCCATCCGGGGCGGCAAGCTCGGCGGCGCGGGATCCGCCACCGTGATCGTCGCCGCCGCGCTGCCGGCGATCACGCCGTCATGGAGGCTCCGGCGCCACCATTCCTCGAACGCTGCGGCCTCGCGGTCCGGCCGGCTTTCGCGCCAAGTCTCGCTCCAAGTCTCGTGCCAGGTCTCGCTCCAGGTCTCGTGCCAAGTCTCGCGCACGAGGTCGTAGCCCGACCGGGCCGGGGACTCGCCGAACAAGGCCACGATCTCGTGGATCGAGCGGGCGCCGTAGAGGGGCCGGATCAGGGGCTGGACCAGACTGGCGGTGCCGTCGACGGCGCGCAGGTCGGACCAGCCCTCGAGTTCGTGGGCCAGCGGCAGGTGCCAGTGGGTGGCGCCGGCCGTCTCGTCCCCGTGTGTGCCCGCATGGACGCTGAACGCCGCCCGGCCGATCCGGGAGCCGAGATCGAGGTCGGGGCCGCCGGTGAGGACCGGATTGCAATCGAGGATCGCGAGGCCTTCGACGGTCCCGGAATCGAGGGCGGCCGCGAGGGCGGTGAGCCCCGCGGGGGTACGCCCGTCGATGCGGTCCGGGGGCTCGATGACGTCCACGGGGGCGTCGAGGCGGGCGTTGATCCAATGCGCGAGGGCGTGATGCTCCGGCGCCAGAGCCGGACCGACGAGGACGAGGGCGCGGCCGCGATGCGCCGTCAAGTCGGCCGCGACGGCTTCGGCGAAGCGCCGGACCGCCTCGCTCGCGTCGGGCGCCGGCAATCCGGCCCCGAGGGCGTTGGCGCAGGCGACGAGCAGGGCGGCCTGTGCGTGCGGCGGCAGCGCGCGGCGCGCATCGGCCTTGATCCCCGTCTGCGTCAGGGCGGATTCGGCGACGTAGAGCCGGCCGAACCGGCCCGGGTCGCGGCGGCGCTCGGCGAAACCGGAGGCCAAGCGGATCTGATCCGGGCCGGGCCCGAGGGGATCGGCCCCGACGCACAGGACCACTTCGGCGCGGTCGAGCCGGGGCAGCACCCTCAAGGAGCGGCCGAAGGCCCGTACGGTGCCGCGCGTCGCGTGGGTGTCGTCCACCGGTTCGTGGACGTGCCACACGGCGTCCGGCATCGCCCGCAGGAGGGACGCGATCTGGCGCAGGAGGGTCGGCGAGGTGACCCGCCCGGTGAGGAGGTGAAAGCCGGCGCCGTTGCGGCTGCGCGCCCGCGCCAGGGGCCCGGCCAGGGCGCGCTCGAACATCTCCCAGGAGGCGATGCCGCTCCTGTGCTCCGTCACCGTGCGCGAACGGTCGGGATCGTAGAGGTCGAGGATCGCGGCCTCGGCGAAGACGTCCGTTGCGCCGCGGCTCGCCGGATGGAGCGGATTGCCCTCGATCTTGATGGGGCGCCCGTCCACCGCGATGGCGTGGACGCCGCGGGCGAAGCCGCCGAGCGACAGGCTCGTCGCGTAGCGCACGGGCACGCCGGGCAGCAGGCGCTCCGGCATCCGCACGTAGGGCACGATCTCCTCGGACGGTTTCGTACACCCGCCCGCCGCCAGGGCGATGCCGGCGCCGAGGAGGGTCAGGGCCTCGCGCCGCGAGGTGAGGGGCTCGCGCCGCGAGGGCGGGCCTAGCGGTGGCATAGGGAGCATTCGCTGAGACGCTCGGGCGAGCGGATGTGGTATTCCTTCAGCCGCTGCGCCCCGAGGGCGGCCTGATCGGCGGGCGCGGTCCAGGCCGTGTCGAAGACCGCATCGCGGGCGCGCAGGTTCGGGGCCGGATCGCGGTGGCAGTCGAGGCACCAGCCCATGGTGAGGGGGGCCGCCTGCCGGACGAGCTTCATCGTCTGGATCTCGCCGTGGCAGGTGGTGCAGCCGACACCCTTGGCGACATGCACGGCGTGATTGAAGTAGACGTAGCCCGGCAGAGTGTGGACGCGGCGCCAGCGCAGGGAGCGCCCTTCGGCGAGACTGGTGCGCACGGGGGCCAGCATCGGCGCATTGGTCCAGATCTGCGAGTGGCAGGACATGCAGGTGTCCGTGGGCGGAATGCCCGCGAAGGCCGCCTTCTCCACGGAGGTGTGGCAGTAGCGGCAATCGAGGCCGAGGCCGCCGACGTGATGCGCGTGGCTGAACGGCACCGGCTGCTCGCGGGTGACGCCCTGCCCCGTGACGTAGGGGGAGCGCCAGACCGCGTAGGCGACCCCGACGGCGAAGACCGGGACCGTGGCGAGCGACGCGAGGACGAAGCGGACGACCGTGTCGGCCCCCGGACGGAAAATCTGCACCATCCCTCGCACGTACCCCGTGCCACGGCACCCGACGCCTTCAAGACGCGCAAGACCAAACCGCTCGCGAACCATGACGACAGGGTCGGGAACGGAGCGTGTCGAGGCACTGCGCCGTCGCCAACCAAGACCCAACGCAGCCTTCGGTCTACAACATGGGTTATATCTCGCGAACGAGGGTAGGCTTTACCACTTCGTCAGCCTGCATGCGCCCCGAGTTATTTCTTCGATTGAGCCG
Organism: Methylobacterium sp. Leaf87; assembly: GCF_001422775.1. NCBI lineage: Bacteria > Pseudomonadati > Pseudomonadota > Alphaproteobacteria > Hyphomicrobiales > Methylobacteriaceae > Methylobacterium > Methylobacterium sp. Leaf87. The sequence continues at coordinate 48,633 of NZ_LMMI01000009.1, forward strand.
TTCCTTTCACGCAACTTGCCCAGACCCGAATGGCCGACGTGGAGCACGCGAATGTCCGACGACGAGACGACAGCTCACTATGACGGTCCGGCCGGCGGCTGGGGTTCCGTACGCGGCATCACCGAGATCTTCGGCCGGGAATGGGCGACGCCGCTGGCGACCGAGACCCTGTTCCGCCAGAACAAGCCCAAGGGCTTCATGTGCGTGTCGTGTTCCTGGGCGAAGCCCGCGGACTACCACCCGTTCGAGTTCTGCGAGAACGGCGCCAAGGCGACCCTGTGGGAGCTCACCTCCCTGCGCTGCACGCCCGATTTCTTCGCCGAGCACACGGTGACGGAACTCCGTACCTGGACGGATTACGAACTCGAACAGCAGGGCCGCCTGACGCATCCGATGCGCTACGACCCCGCGACCGACACCTACGTGCCCTGCGGTTGGGACGAGGCGTTCGCCGAGATCGGCGCCGAGTTGAAGCGCCTCGCTCCGAAATCCGTGGTGTTCTATTCCTCGGGCCGCGCAAGCCTGGAAACAGCGTATCTCTACGGGCTGCTGGCCCGGCTCTACGGCTGCAACAACCTGCCCGACAGCTCGAACATGTGCCACGAGACCACCTCGGTGGCCCTCAAGCAGACCATCGGCGCCAGCGTCGGCACGGTGGTGTTCGACGATCTCCAGAACTGCGACGCGATGTTCTTCTTCGGACAGAACACCGGGTCGAACTCCCCGCGCTTCCTCCATCCCCTGCAGGAGGCGGCCAAGCGCGGCGTCGAGATCGTGACCTTCAATCCCGTCCGCGAACGGGGCCTGGAGTTCTTCACCGATCCGCAGAGCCCGGTGGAGATGCTGACCGGGAAGGAAACCCGCATCAGCTCGCAGTACCATCAGGTCCGGCCCGGCGGGGACATCGCGGTGCTGATGGGCCTATGCAAGCACGTCTTCGCCGCCGACGACGCCGCGAAGGAACGGGGCGAACGCGTCCTCGACGTCGATTTCATCCAGCAGCACACGACGGGCCTCGACGCGTTCGAGGCGAAGGTCCGGGCGACGCCCTGGGACGAGATCGAGCACGAATCCGGCCTGTCGCGCGCGGCCATCGCGGGCGCGGCCGAGGTCTACGTCAAGGCCGACCGGGTGATCGGCATCTACGGCATGGGCCTGACGCAACACAGGAACGGGTTCGAGAACGTCGCGCTGTTCGTCAACCTGCTGCTGCTGAAGGGCAATATCGGGCGCGACGGCGCCGGCATCTCGCCCGTGCGCGGCCATTCCAACGTCCAGGGTCAGCGCACCGTCGGCATCTCGGAGAAGCCCGAACTGGTGCCCCTCGACAAGCTCGCCGAGCAGTTCGGCTTCGAACCGCCGCGCGACAAGGGCGTGAACACCGTCGAGGCCTGCGAGGGCATCCTGTCCGGCGAGATCCGCAGCTTCATCGGGCTCGGGGGCAACTTCGTCCGCGCCATCCCGGAGCGGGACCTGATGGAGGCGGCCTGGACGAAGATGCGCCTCACGGTGCAGGTCGCGACGAAGCTCAACCGGTCGCATCTCGTCAACGGCGAGATCGCCTACCTGCTGCCGTGCCGGGGCCGGACCGAGGAGGACCGGCAGGCCACCGGCCCGCAGGCGGTCAGCATGGAGGATACGTTCAGCTGCATCTCCGGCTCCCTCGGTCGCCGCACGCCCGCAAGCCCGCACCTGAAATCCGAGGTCGACATCGTGGCGGGGATCGCCAAGGCGACCCTGGCGCCGAACCCGAAGGTGACCTGGGACGCCTGGGTCGGGGATTACGGCCTGATCCGGGATGCGATCGAGCGAACCTACGGACCCGAGTTCCGCGACTTCAACGAACGCCTCTGGACCCCGGGCGGTTTCTATCGGGGCAATTCGGCCCGCGAGCGCATCTGGAAGACCGAGACGAAGCGAGCGGCCTTTACGACGCCGAAGCAGAGGAACGCCGTGGGCTTCTCCGAAGCCCCGGGACGCTATCGCCTGATCACCCTGCGCTCGAACGACCAGTTCAACACCACCATCTACGGCTATAGCGACCGCATGCGCGGCATCGAGGGCACGCGCGACGTGCTCCTGGTCAATCCGGATGAGATGGCCCGGGCGAACCTGCGCGAGGGACAGGTGGTCGCCCTCGTCAGCGATGCGCAGGACGGCATCGAGCGGACGGTCTACGGCCTGAAGGTCGTGCCGTTCTCTCTGCCGGATGGCTGCCTCGGGGCCTACTACCCCGAGATGAATCCGTTGATGCCGCTGTCTCACCACGACGGGCCGTCGAAGACCCCGGCGGCGAAATCGGTCCCCGTCCGCATACGGATCACCGATGCCGACGGGCCGGTGACCGAGCGGCTGGAGCCGACGGGGCACGCCACTTCGGCTTGATCGGGCGAGTGCGGGGTCCGCACGGCGGTGATCGTGCACCGAACCACGCCGGTGCGAAGGGTCAGGCGATGCGGGCGATGTCCGCCCGGCTCTGCGCCTCCACGGGTCCGTCATGGCCGGGCAGCCCCTCGGCCTGGAGCTGCCACATCCGCGCGAACACGCCGCCGGCCCCGCGCAGGGCGGCGGGGCTGCCGTCCTCGACCACGCGGCCCTGGTCGATCACGAGGATGCGGTCGAACCCCGTCAAGGTGGAGAGGCGATGCGCGACGGCGACCACCGTGCGCCGACGCATGATCCGCACCAGGGCGGCCTGCACCGCCATCTCGGATTCGGTGTCGAGGGCGGAGGTCGCCTCGTCGAGGAGGATGATCGGTGCATCCTTGAGGAAGGCGCGGGCGATACCGATCCGCTGGCGCTGCCCCCCCGACAGCTTGGCACCGCGCTCGCCCACGACAGTTTCGTAGCCGTCGGGGAGTCGGCGGACGAACCCGTCGCAGGCCGCCGCCCGCGCGGCCGCGAACACCGCCGCGTCGTCGGCCTCGGGTCTGGCGAAACGGATGTTCTCCAGCACGCTGCGATGCAGGAGGCTGATCTCCTGGGGCACCACCGCGAGGGCGTCGCGCAGGGAATCCTGGCGCACGGACGCGATGGGCACGCCGTCGATGAGGATGGTGCCGTGCTGGACGTCGTGAAGTCGTTGCAGGAGCTGGACCAAGGTCGACTTACCGGCGCCCGATGGCCCGACGATGCCGACCTTCTGGCCGGCCGGGATCGTGAGGGTGACGCCGTCGAGGACGCGCCGTCCCGCCCCGTACGCGAAGGCGACGTCACGCAATTCGATGCGGCCGCCGCCGCAGACGAGGTCCGGCGCGCCCGGCGCATCCGGCACCGTCCGCGGCTGGGCGATGACCGCGAGGGTCTCCTCGACGAAGCCGAATTGCTGGGCCACGTCCACGAGGGAGAGAGCCATGTCCTTGGAGCTGTGCAGGATGCGCAGGGTCAGGCTCGCCACCACCACCACCTCGCCGGGGCTGGCCTGCCCGCTTCTCCACAACATCACCGCCCAGGTCAGGATGCCGGCGGCCATCGCCCAGAGGGCGAGGTCGTGGAGGAGCCGGGCCACCTCGAGGTACATCCAGCTCCGGCGCTGCGCCGTCGCCTCGGCCTCGAACCCGGTGCGCAGGCGCAGCCATTCGCGGCGGCGGGCCGAGAAGGCCTTCACCGTCCACATGTTGGTGATGGTGTCGACAAGGTCGCCCGCCACCTTGGCCGCTTCGCCCGAATAGGCGCGGTGGAGGGGGCGGCCGCGCTCCCCGAACACGATCAGGCCCAGGGTGACGCCGATGACGAAGACCAGGAGGGCGGCGGTGAGCCGGCCGTCGATGGTCGCGAAGATGATCACCGCGCCGCCGACATCCACCACCGGCGGAATGATGCGCCACACCAGGGTGTTGATGAGGGCGCCGAAATTGCCGGCCGTGGCGGTGATGCGCTGGCCGAGGGAGCCCGCGCGGTTCTCCGCGAAGTAGCGCATCGACTGCGCGCTGAGTTCGTCGAAGAGTTCGAGGCGCAGGCCGACCCCGACGCCCACGGTGGTGCGGCAGGCGAGCCACCCCGTGAGCCGCGCGAGCACGCCCTCGGCGGCGATGAGGCCGAGGAACAGCAGCAGCACCGCCGTGACGGCCGAGGCGGCGTCGGCCGGCCGGGTCATGGCGTCGACGAACTGCTTCAGGACGTATTGCTGTCCGACGCCGCAGGCGGAGGCCGCGACCACGAGGGTGAACAGCGATCCGAAATGCCAGCGCCAGCACAGCAGGTGGTGCCGGATGAACCGGCCGGGACCGGACAGGTGCGGGGCGACCAGGGGACCATCCTTCATGCGGCGCCTGGAGCCTGCGCGAACAGAGTCTGCTGGCGTCGGAGTTCCGCGGCGAAATCCGGATCGGAGAACCGTCCTCCGTCTCGGTCGGGTGCGGACAACAGGCCCACCGCGCAGGGGCGCCCGTCGTCCCACCCGGGATAATCGAGAATCGGATAGAGGCAGATCCCCGCGACCGGGACGCCGCCGCGGCGCGCGGCCAGGACCTCGCCGCAGACGTAGTGCAGCCATGCCGCCCGGGCCGTGCCTTCGGCGCCCGTCTCCGCCACCAGGAGCGGACGCTCGTAACGGCCATGAACCTCCGCCAGCATGTGGCGCAGGGGTCGGTAGGCATGGTGGCCGAGGGGGATCGTTCCCCCGTCATGGACCCACTGGTTGTCCGGGTAAAAGTTCACCCCGACGACATCGAGGCAATCGGGACCGCCGCCGAGCTCTGGGCAGAGGCGCCCGCTCACCATGTCGAGGGCCTCGTACTGCACCGTCCGGTAGGCCTCGGCGGCGGGCACGTCCTCCGGGCTGCCGGCGACGACGTGGATCAGGGGTTCGGCATGGAGGAAGCGCGCGTCCGGCACCGCGATGCGGATCGCCCGCGTCGCGGCGACGGAGGCGCGCACGAGCTGGCGCTTGAGCTCCGGCCCCCGCTCGAGGGCGAGGGGCGCCATGCGGCCGACATCGCCCCCGGCCCAGGCCCAGTAGGAAATCTCGTTGACGGTGCAGAAGGCGGGCGCGCCGTCCGTCTCGGCGGCCACGATCCGGGCGGCCTCGGCGGCGAACGCGGCAAAGCGTACGGGGAAGGCCTCGGACCAGATGTCGAGGTCGTCGGGCCAACCGTAATGGCAGAGGTCCCAGATCACCCGCTGACCGCTGGCGCGGGCCGCCCGCAGCATCGGCAGGGCGCTCGACCAGTCGTACACCCGGGGCGCGACCTCGATCCGGTGCCAGCGCAGGCCGTCGCGGACGCCACCGAGCCCGAGGGCCCGCAGGGCCGCGTAATCGGCCGCCGCCCAGGTGTCGTGACCCGTCGCGGCGATGAGGTCGAGGCGCTGCCCGTCGCGGCGGCGATGGGTCGAGCATTCGAACCCGCCGAGGAACGGCGTCGGGCTGAGCGCGCCGGCGTCCCGGGTCACCGGGCCTGGAACGGCGCCGCCCTGGGTACCAGTCATTCCGCGGCCTGCCGCACGGCTAGGGGGGACGCCGCCGCGACGGCATCGCGAAAGCGCTGCAGGGCGCTCGCCCGCGTCGGCATGAGCAGGCCGCGCGTGCTCGTGAGCGCGCGGTTGATCCGCAGGATCCCGGATCCGACGGCCGTCGGCGAATGCCCCGCGACACCGTGCGCGATCTCCGCGAGGGCTGCGTCCCGGTCCACCGCCCCACGGTTGACGAGGTGCCACGGCCCGGACACGTCGTCGATGAGAAGATCCAGCGCCGCATGGGCGAGGTCCGGCAGATAGCTGACGGACAGGAGCTCGGGCTGGCCGGGAGGCGTCTCCGTCCCCTCTCCGTGCGCGTCGCGGAGCGGCACGGCTGCGAAAGCGGGGTCGGGCGCATCGAAGACGAGGCCGGGGCGGACGATCAGTGCCCGTGGATGCCGTGATCGGATCCGTGCCTCGGACGCCGCGACGCCGTGCGCGTAGGGGCCGTCGGGCCTGACGGGATCCGCCTCGTCGGCGGGTCGGCCGAGGCTGCCGTCGAAGACGCGATCGCTGGAGAACGTCAGGAGCGGGAGGCCCGCGCGGGCGCAGGCCGCGGCGATGCGGCCCGCCCGGTCGGCGCAGACCGGGCGGGCCGCGCCGGAATCCTCCCGGCCCGCCGCATCGGCGTCGAGGCCGGCGGCGTCGATGATCGCCCAGGCCGCATGCCGGGCGATGAGGGCGTCGAGGGTCGGGTCCTCCTCCGACGCGCCGGCCGGCACCGTCACCCGGTGCAACCCCCGGTCCTGGCAGATCCGGACCAGGCCCTGTGCGAGGCGGCCATCCACAGCGAGGATCAGGAGCGGACGGGCGCGGTCCGGGCGCATTGCCACCGCGCCCGCTTGCCGCCGGTAGAACCGGACCGGCCGGTGCCACCAGCCCGGCGAATCGAGGACCGGATGGTCGTAGCGTCCGGTGGTCGCGAGGGCGCGCACGGCCGTCGCCAGGGCGGTCGCGCGGGGCTTCGGTGCCCGAATGTCGAAGGCGCCGGGCTCGTAGATCCCCGCGCGGTCGACGAGCAGGCTGTTCCAATCCACCGAGCCCATGAGCGACCACACGGTCACGGCTTCCACCGGCACGCCCCGGTCGCGCAGTGCCGTGGCGGCGTTCCACACCTCCGCCAGCCAGCGCAGCTGCTCGTCACGGCTGCAGCCGTGGTGCACCTCGGTGACGGCGACGGGAATGCGGTAGCGCTCCCACACCTCGGTGAGGCGGGTGGCGGGACCCGTGGCGCCCTCGGGAAGGGCGACCCGCACGGCCTCCACGTCGGCGTAACGCTGGCGGCCGTTGCCGCCCCGCGAGGCTGCCGGATAGGCCCGCAGACGGCCATCGAGATAGCGCTCGCTCGTGAGGTAGTGGTTGACCCCGATGAGGCCGGGCGCCCCCTCCCCCGTGGCGAGCAGGGCCAGATCCGCCGCCGGAACGCCATGATCGATCAGGCGCCCGTACCAGGGATGGGCCGGATCCACCCGGCCGCACAGGAGATCGAGGCTGAGCCAGCGTCGCGCGTTCTCGTAGGCCGCCTGGCCCGCGAGGGCCGGCGTGCTGAACGTCCGTCCGATGTCCTCGGTCTGGACGAGGCGCGCCGCGGGGATCAGCCGGCGGATCGCCCGCATGGCCAGGAGGGTCGCCTTGCATTGGTTGACCGCCATGCGCAGGAACGCGGCCTCGCTGCGCGCGTGGGGATACCAATGGCCGTAGAGGCCGGCGAACCGCGCCGTGGTCAGCGGTTCGTTGACCGGCGTGAACTGGCGCAGCCAGGGGTAGCGACGGGCGACCCGATCGGCATACGCGGCGAACAGCCGTGGCAGGTCAGGATCGAGGAGACCGGTGCCGAACGGTCCGCTGCCGTGGTGGAGCAGGCCGACGATGGGAACGATGCCGAGGCGCCGAAGCCTGTTCAAACGCGCATCCTGCCACGACCAATCCGGCGTCGCCGAAACCTCCGGCGCGATGCTCTCCCACAGGAGCGGGTAACGCAGGGTGCGGATGCCGAGCCGTGCGACGGCGTCGAGATCCGCGCTGCGCCAGCGATGACCGGTCTCGCGCACCTGATCCCGGAATCGGTCGCCGATCCGCGTGACGGTGCATTCGAAGCCGCCCCAGAGTTCGAGTGGCGCGCCGCCGGCGCTCACGAACCGACCCACCGCGAACCGGCCGGCCGCTGTTCCGAGTTCGCACTGATCATCGCCTACCGCCCGAAATCGTAATCAGACTCTATCTCGTAATACTGACAATGAATACCGCCGCAATATTTAACCTATGAGAACGACAGGGTTCGGCAGCGAAAATATCAACGCTTTATCGATCCCGAATTGTACGAGATCTGTTCTCGGGTGATCGCCCAACGACCTCGTAGAGGGGACGCGAAACGTGAAGCAGGAATCTGGACTTTCGCCCGATCCGGTCGGCGTGTCGGATCTCATGGTTCTGAATACTCCTCCCACTTTTGGGTATCAAAGTCCTGCTCCGGAATATCGCAAATCCACCGCGGAACAGCACGGTGATCCATCGTCCCGTCCACGCCCTCTGCTTGTGTGCTTCTCTCATCTGCGCTGGAACTTCGTCCGCCAGCGCCCGCAGCACCTTCTCACCCGCGCCGCGAAGCGGTTCGACGTCCTTTTCATCGAGGAGCCGGTCTTCGAGGCGGGCGGTACGGCGCGGCTGAAACGCGAGGGCGTCGGCCCGTCCCTCGAAGTGCTCGTTCCCATCGTCGATCCCGCCGACACGCAGTCCCTTGCGCAGGTCCTGCACGGCCTCGTCGCACGGGAACTGGATGGCTCCCGTCATCGCACGCGGGTGTTCTGGTACTATACGCCGGCCGCCCTCGCCTTTACGCAGACGCTGCACCGCGACCTGACGATCTACGACAACATGGACGAGCTGTCGGCCTTCCGGGGTGCCTCGGACGCCTTGGTCTCGCAGGAACGGACGCTGCTGGCCACCGCCGACCTCGTCTTCACCGGTGGCTACAGTCTTTACGCCGCCAAGCGCGATGCCCATCCCGACATCCACTGCTTCCCGTCCTCCGTTGAGACCGCGCATTTCGCCCGTGCCCGCCAGGGCACGACCCCGGACCCGGCGGACTAGGCCGCCCTGGCCCGGCCGCGCCTCGGGTTCTTCGGCGTGGTCGACGAGCGGTTCGACGCCGACTTCCTCGCCCAATTCGCCGATCTTCGGCCGGAGTGGCAGTTCGTCATCCTCGGTCCCGTCGTGAAGATCGATCCGGCCGAACTACCCAAGCGGCCCAACATCCATTGGCTCGGACCGAAACTCTACGACGATCTCCCGGACTACTTGGCGCATTGGGATCTCGGGCTGATGCCATTCGCCCTGAACGCCGCGACGCGATTCATCAGCCCGACGAAGACTCCGGAATTTCTCGCCGCCGGCCTGCCTGTGATCTCGACGCCCATCGTCGACGTGGTTCGCGGGTACGGCGAGGCCGGCCTCGTCGAGATCGCCGACACGCCGGGCACCGCCGCCCTCGCGGCCGAAGCCCTGATGGCGCGTGCACGGGCGCCGTGGCTCGCCCGTGTCGACGCCCGCCTCGCCGGCGATTCCTGGGATCGAACCTGGGCCGACATGGAGGCGCGGATGATGGCGGTCCTCGGCGAACCGATGTCGGATTCGCCGCGTCCGGTGCTGTGCGAGACCGTCTGATCCCCTCCCGTCCGCGATGGGGCCGTCCGCTGCGCGCCCTCCCCGCGGCCCGAACAGTCGAGGTTCGAGACCGATGTACGATTGGCTGATCGTCGGAGCCGGTTTTGCCGGCAGCGTGCTCGCCGAGCGCCTCGCGCGCGAGCGGGGCGAGCGAATCCTCGTGGTCGACCGGCGCGACCACATCGGCGGCAACGCCTACGACTGTCTCAACGCCGACGGATTGTTGATCCACCGCTACGGGCCGCACATCTTCCACACCAACGCACAGGCGGTGTTCGCCTACCTGTCCGACTTCACGGCCTGGCGGCCCTACGAGCACCGGGTCCTCGCCGAGGTCAACGGCCAGCGCGTGCCGATCCCGATCAACCTCGACACGATCAACCGGCTGTACGGACTGTCTCTAACGTCCCCCGAGCTCGAAGCTTGGTTCGCCGCCCGGGCGGAGCCCGTCGAGGAGATCCGAACCGCCGAGGACGTCGTCGTCTCGACGGTGGGCCGCGAACTCTACGAGCTGTTCTTTCGCGGCTACACCCGCAAGCAATGGGGCCGTGATCCCTCCGAACTCGACCGGTCGGTGACCGCTCGGGTTCCGACCCGGACCGACCGGGACGACCGTTATTTCACCGATCGCTACCAGGCGATGCCGAAGCACGGCTACACGGCGATGTTCGCCGCGATGCTCGACCATCCCAACATCACGCTGGCGCTCGGCACCGACTTCCGCAGCCTCGGTCCCACCGCACGGGCGCGGCGCACCATCTTCACCGGTCCGATCGAAACCTACTTCGACACCTGCTACGGCCCCCTGCCCTATCGCAGCCTGCGCTTCGAACACGTCACACGCGACGTCGCGTGGCACCAGCCGGTGGGCGTGGTCAACTATCCGCAGACGGAGGCCTACACTCGGGTCACCGAATACAAGCACCTCACCGGGCAGACGCATCCGCGCACGGCCCTCACCTACGAGTATCCGTCCGCCGAGGGCGAGCCCTACTACCCGATCCCGTGCGCCGCGCATCAGGCGCTCTACAAGCGCTATGAGCAACGCGCCCGCGACGAGCGGAATGTCTGGTTCGTCGGCCGGCTCGCCACCTATCGCTACTACAACATGGACCAGATCGTCGGACAGGCGCTCGCGACGTTCCGGCGGATCGACGCGGAGATTCCCCGGCGGGATGGACGGGTGCGCGCGCCGGCCGTCGATCGGACCACCTCCGAACTGGCGTGAGACCCATGGCCGAGCGGGCGCCCTTCCGGCCTCCGGCGACGACGGAGCGGCCGCTGGGCGAGCGGGACCGGGCGGCGATACGGGAGGATTTCGCCGAGGGTCCGCTGACCGGTGAGGAGCGGCGTTTCGCCGATCTTCTCGCGTGGGAGGCGCAGGCCCGCGCGGACGGTGCCGATCCCCGGACTCTCGCGGCCCTCGCGAAAGCGCGCCGTGCCGCCGGCCGCGCCTGCCACCCTGCGGGGCTTGCCAACGACCCTGCGGGGCTTGCCCACGACCCTGCGGGGCTTGCCAACGAGGGCGCCGGGCCGCCGCCGCGGGGGCGGAGTGGGCCATGATGCACGCACCACACGCGGCACCGGGGCCCGCACCGCGGCGCGGCGTCCGACCGCCGCCATCCCGGCGGACCGGTGCGCCACCCGGACCAGGGGGTGAGCGATGCCGTCGCGACCAGCCGGCACCTGTCGGTGGCGCGATGCAGTCGCGCCGACGCCTTCGAGGGCGCAGCGGACGCGGCCCCCCGCTCGCGATCCGGACATGGACGCACCGCAGCTCGCTCGCTGCGCGGATGCTACGCCCGGCCTGGGTGCCGAGGATCCCGAGCGAACGCGCCGGAAGCGGCCGCATCGGCGACGGTGCCACCGGGATGGTGGTCGGTGTGGCGCGATTTGCCGCCGCCCATGCGGATCGGCACCCGGCCTCGGCATCACAGTGCGGCGCTTGCCGTCGTGGCGAGGCGGTGCGTGATCCAGTCCTGCGCGGCGCCGAGGCTGGCGAAGGTCGGCGGGTTCGGGTGGTCGACGCGGCCGAATCCGGCTTCGAGGAACCACCGGCCGGCGTCCGACCCGTGCTGCTCGCACAGG
>NZ_LMMI01000010.1:0-59152 GCF_001422775.1 Methylobacterium sp. Leaf87
AAGATAACCAGCGCCGCCGCCAAGACCAAAGTCCCGCTGGCCGCCGCCGATGAACAGGCTTCTACGGGCCCATAGCCCAACCGTCAACGGCCAAATGACGGGGAAACGAAATTTTCGCGACGAAAGCGTCATCCCGCCTCACACGGCCCTGGAGACGTAGGGAAACAGGGCTGCAAGCCGGCTGCTCAGTCCGATCTGTCTTCAGCACGCACCTCTCTCAGCGTCCTTGGTCATCCTTCTGGACAGACAGGGGAGGGGCGCGACGCCGTTCGGGTTTGACACCGGCGCGGGAGCCGTCGACACCGCCGGTGCCGCTCCTGCTGCCCCCCCCCGCTGCAGGGTGCCGTCGGACGCCGACCTGGAACGAAAGAGGCCAACCTTGACGGAGCAATCCGGCGCCGCCCGCATCCCGATTGCGCCAGCGGACAGGGGACCCGATGACCAAGCCGATGCGGACCCACGCGTCACCGCACTGCTTGCCCGAATCGCATCCTTCGCCGACGCCCCCACGCCGAATGGCGACCGCTTCGATTGTCGGGGCATCGACCTGCGGGGTCTCGGTCTCGGCCGCTCGCTCGATCCGGGTCGAGCCGGTTCCGGCGTGATGCCGGCTTGGTGGGACGGACAGCAGAACGGGCTTCGCCTCGCCAACGTGGATCTGCACGAGGCCACCCTCGAGGAAACGGACCTGGGCGGCGCGAACCTGACGGGCGCGAACCTTTCCGGTGCTCTCGGGCGCTCCGCCCGCTTCGATGGAGCCGTACTGGAGGAAGCCGATCTCGGCGGCGCCGATCTCAGCGGCGCCCACTTCACCGCAATGGCCGGAGGCGAGGCCAATTTCGACGAGGCCATGCTGGAAGACGCCCGTTTCGGCCAGGCTTCCATGCGTTTCGCCAAGCTGCGTCGCGCCCTCCTGGACGGCGCCGATTTCACCGGCGCCGACCTGTGGGGGGCCGACCTCACGGGTGCGGATGCGGATTACACGGTGTTTCGCGGCACCCGCCTCGACGAAGCCAAGCTCGGCAACGTCAACCTCACCTACGCGGATTTCGAGGGCGCCAGCCTGAAGAAGGCCAATCTCGCCGGATCGCGCCTGCAGGGCGCCAACTTCACCGGGGTCAAGCTCGACGGGGCGATCCTCGACGGCGCCGATTTCTCCGAGACCAGCCTGGTACGGCTCAACCTCTCCACCTGTTCCCTGCGCCACGTGCGCTTCGCCGGAGCCTGGCTCAACGGCACGCGGATGCGGGCCGAGCAGCTCGGCGGGGCCGTGGGCGAGGAGATCGCCGGCGAGTACAAGGCCGCGCAGGCGAGCTACCTCGCCCTGGAACAGAACTTCAAGAGCATCGGCGCCCAGGACGAGGCGAGCTGGGCCTACAAGCGCGGGCGCCGCATGGGCCGGTTCCACGCGGGCACCGAAGCGCGGGCAGCCTGGCATGCCCGCTCCGGCCGGGATCTGGCGCGGCACGGCTACCAGTGGGTCGCCGACCGCTTCGTCGAGTGGCTGTGCGATTACGGCGAGAGCCTGTCGCGGATCGCGCGGGCCTTCGTCCTCGTCATCGGCCTGTTCGCCGTGCTCTACGGCGTCGCCGGCGGCCTGATCCGCGAGGGCGGCGACGGCAGCCCGACCTACAACGTCCTCGATCTCGTGAGCTACAGCGCCCTCAACATGATGACGGCCAACCCACCCGAGATCGGCATCAAGCCCATCGGACGCTTCACCAACCTCCTGGTGGGCATCGAGGGCGCTGCGGGCATCATCCTCATGGGACTGTTCGGCTTCATCCTCGGCAACCGCCTCCGGCGCTGACGCGTTCGGCGAGCACCGGATTCGCCGGGTTCCCCGCGGCACCGACCCCTTCCCCAATCTCCAGCCCAGGCGGCCCGATGACCCTAGCCTCCCCTCCGCGTTCCGCCGGTGGCCGGCGCGAGACGCGCCTGCTCGGCGGCCTGCCGGGCTCCCCCCTCGCCCTGGTGCTCATCGGCATCGCCGTGGCGGCGGGGATCGCGAACTATTGGGTGGGTGAGGCACGCCGGACGGAAGGCACGCGCCAGCACGCGGTGCTGACCCTGAGCGATCGCCTGCTCGCCAACATGGTCGAACTCGAAACCGGCATGCGTGGCTACATGCTGTTCGGGTCCGAGGAATACCTCGAGCCGTACCAGGCCGCCCAGGACACCGTCGGCGGGCAACTCGACGCCATCGAGTCTCTGACCAAGGATTCCTCTGGCCCAGGTCCCGGGCGCCTGCGCACCTTCGTGGAGGCCAAGCGCGCCTTCGCCGCCCGCGTCATCGCGGTGCGGCGGGCCGAAGGCTACGATCCGGCCGTGGTGCTGGCGCGGACCGGCGAGGGCAAGCGCACCATGGACGGGGTCCGGGCGGCGGCGAAAGCCCTGCAGGACCATGCCAATGCGAGTCTGGAGCGGATCGAGGGCCAGGACCGGACCTGGTCGCTGGTGCTCCTCCTCGTCTCCATCGCCTCGGCGTTGGCGGCGGTGGGGCTGCTCGGTCGCCTCGCCCTCGTGCGCCGGCGTGAGGAACAGCGCACGGCCGCCCTCCTCGACGGGGTGTTCGCGAATGCCCCCGTCGGCCTCGGCTTCCTCGACCGGGACTTGCGCATCCGTCACATGAACCGGGCGCTCGCCACCATGAACGAGCGCGGATTCGGAGCCGATCTCGGCGCGCCGATCTGGGCCATGCTGCCGACCCTGCAGGAGCAGCTGACCCCCAAGCTCCGGGCCGCCCGGGACGAAGGCCTCGTCACCACCAACGTCGATGTCGCCGTCCCGACCCCGAGCGCTCCGCGTGGGGTGCGCCACTTCCTGATGAGCTTCTACCCCCTTCGCGACAGCACCGGCGCGGGCGGCGCACAGGCCGATGGCGTCGGCCTCGTCGTGTCCGACGAAACCCTGCGCAAGCTGTCCGAGGAGCGCATGCGCCACAGCGAGGAGCGCTTCCGGTCACTGACCGAGGCCACCAGCGCGATCGTCTGGACGACGACGCCCGAGGGTGGCTTTGAGGTGACACCCTCGGAATGGACCCGTTTCACCGGTCAGACACCGCAGGCGGCCGCCGGGGCCGGGTGGCTGGAGGCGATCCACCCGGATGACCGGGCACGCACCAACGCGACGTGGATCAAGGCGGTGGACAGCCTTTCCCCCTACGAGATCGAGCATCGCATCCGCCGCCACGACGGCATCTGGCGGATCATGTCCGCCCGCGCCGTCCCGATCCTCGAGGAGAACGGCAGCATCCGCGAATGGGTGGGCACCCATTCCGACGTCACCGCGCGCAAGGAGGCCGAACTGGCGCTGGCCGCCGCCAAGGAGGCGGCGGAGGAGGCCAACCGGGCAAAGAGCCAGTTCCTCGCCAACATGAGCCACGAGTTGCGCACGCCGCTCTCCGCAGTGATCGGTTATTCGGAGATGCTGCAGGAGGAGATGGAGGATCTCGGCGAGGAGAGCCTCCTCGTCGACATGCGCAAGATCGAGGCGAACGCGCGACACCTCCTCGGGCTCATCAACGATGTCCTCGACCTGTCGAAGATCGAGGCCGAGCGGATGGAGATCTACGCCGAGACCTTCTCCGTCGCCGAGATCGTTCGGGATGTCGCCGCCACCGTGGAGACCCTCGTCGACAAGAAGGGCAACACCCTCGCGATCGAGGTCGCCGACGACCTCGGCGAAGCGCATACGGACCAGACCAAGCTGCGTCAGTGCCTCATCAACCTCCTGAGCAACGCGGCCAAGTTCACCGAGGGCGGCCAGATCACCCTGTCGGCCACGCGGAGCGAGGCGAGCGGGAGCGGGTGGCTCAACTTCCACGTCATCGATACGGGCATCGGCATGACGCCCGAGCAGCAGGCCAAGCTGTTCCAGCGCTTCACCCAGGCGGACGCCTCGACGACGCGGCGCTTCGGTGGCACCGGCCTCGGCCTCGCCATCACACGCGCCTTCGCCGACATGCTCGGTGGCGCCATCGAGGTGACGAGCCAGGAGGGTGTCGGCACCACTTTCACCCTCCGGGTGCCGGCCGACTACGTCAGCACCTCGCCCCTGGAGGCCATCGGGCACGACGGCCCGCATGCGAGTCACCGCCTGCCCATGCCCGATGTCGCCTCGGGCAGCCACGTTCTCATCATCGACGACGACCCCTCGACGCGGGATCTCCTCGCACGCTTCCTCGAGCGCGATGGTTTCAGCGTGACGACGGCGAGCGACGGGCGCGAGGGCGTCGAACGGGCGCGAACCCTGCGGCCCCGGGTCATTCTCCTCGACGTGACCATGCCGCGCATGGACGGCTGGTCGGTGCTGCGCACCCTGCGGGCCGACCCGGAGCTCGGGGCCACGCCGATCATCATGGTGACCGTCCTCGACGAGCAGAACCTCGCCTTCTCGCTCGGGGCCACGGACTATCTTCAGAAGCCCATCGAGTGGACTCAGCTGAAGACCGCCATGGAGCGGTTCAAACCTTCGGAGAACGAGGGACCGGTGCTCATCATCGACGACGATCCCGATGCCCGCGAGCGGATGTCCGCGATGCTGATCCGCGAGGGCTGGCGGGTCGCCTCGGCCGAGAACGGCATCGCCGGACTCGAGGCGACGGCGGCCAAGAAGCCTTGCCTCATCCTCCTCGACCTGATGATGCCCGAGATGGACGGTTTCGGGTTCCTCAGGGCCCTGCGCGGCAAAGCGGAATGGCGCGACATTCCCGTGGTGGTGCTCACCGCCAAGGACGTGACCGCAGAGGACCGTCGTCGCCTGGCGGGTCAGGCCGACCGGGTGCTCCAGAAGGGCCGCCTCAGCCTCAGCGATCTCTCGGAATCGCTTCGCTCGCTGGTGGCGCCGGGGGCCTGAGCACAGTGCGTGCCGGGTGATCGCTCCACCCACCGGACGACGTCATCGAACGCGCCTACGACAGGCGGCGCATCCGGTGCGACGGATGCGCCGCCTGTCGTAGCGGTGAAGGCCGACCTCGGAACCGTGCCTTCGCGGCGCGGCCGCGAGCGCCAGCCGCATCCGCCGCTGTGAGGCGTCACGCAGCCACGGACGGTCCGAGCAGGTGTGGGATCGCCTGGGTGGGGGCGGGCGCGGCCTCGATGGGATCGGGACGGCGCTCGGAGAATCGCAGCGCCGCGTCGAGCGCCCCGTTCAGCGAAGTGACCAGCACGTCGGCCGAGATCGTGCGGCGGAGCCGGTCGAGGGAGGCGGGATCGCGCTCGCGCCAGAAGCCGACCAGAACCTTCACGCCGGGAATCGCCTGCCGCGCCTGGCGGACGTTGAGCCGGATCTGCGAGAGGCTCACCGGCTCGAGGTAGGAGAAGCACACCATGGCGATGCCGCCGACGATTTCGGGCCGCTCGCCCTGGCGCAGGGCCGCCATGGACATGACCTGCGCGGCCAATCCGTGCTGGCCCAGAATCTGGCTCAGCATCAGGGTGGCGGCCTCGTCGAACGGACCACGGCTCGACACGCACAGGACGGGGCAGGGACCGCGCCAGCCCAGCGCGAGATCGGCTTGAGCCCGCACGATGGCAGCCACCTGGCGATCGGGGCCGACGGCCGCGACGGCCGCCGAGGCCTCGGTGTTGCCGGTCTTCGCGCGGCCGCTCTTGGCTCGGCGCACGGGCCGGGTGCCGAGACGCGTCACCACGGTGCGCAGCGACGTCCCGACCTCGCCCTGACGTTCGCGGTCCAGGGCCCCCCGCGCGAGATCCTCCTGCGCCAGGAGGAGGCCGGCGAGCACCACCTCGTCGTAATAGGTCACGAGGGCACGCGCCTTGAGGAACAGTTCGCCCTGATCGATGGCCTCGGCCGGATCGCCCGCCAGCATGCGCTGGTAGAAGATCTCCGGCGGCGACAGGGCGGGCTGATCGCCCAGGATCACGTCGAGGAACCACAGGCGCTCGATGTGGCGGCCCAGCACCACGAGACACACGGTGATCGGGGTGGCGAGGACGAGGCCGATGGGCCCCCACAGGAAGGCCCAGAGCGTGGCGGCGAGGATGACCGCGATGGGCGAGAGCCCGGTCGAATGACCGTAGAGCAGCGGTTCGATGACGTGGCCGGCGATGGGCTCGACTACGACGAACAGAACCGCCGTGGCGATCACCATGGTCCAGCCCGGGTCCACCGCCGCCGCCACCACGAGGGGCAGCAGGGCACTGATGGCGGCCCCGACATAGGGTACGAATCGCATGATGGCGGCGAGCACGCCGAACAGGATCGGGTTGGGCACGCCGATCCACCACAGGCCGAGGCCGATGACGAACCCGAAGGCGATGTTGAGGCAGAGCTGGGCGAGGAAGAACCGGCTGAGACGGCTGACGGCGTCGTCGATGGCCGCCGTGGTCCGCCGCAGGTCGCCCGAGCCCGCGAGCCGGATGGCGCGGTTGCGCAGGTCCTCGCGCTGCAGGAGGATGAAGATCGTGAAGATCAGAATCAGTCCGGTGGTGGCGAGCGGGTGCAGGATGGGGGCCGCAAAAGCCCCGAGGGTGCCCAAAAACCCAACCTTGGCCGCCGCGATCTGCACGTGGAGCGGACGGTCGAGGCTGCCGTTGCTGCCCTGGGTGACGGCGTCCTTCAGCTCGGGCTGAAGCTGCGCGCCGATGTCCTGCACCATGTCGATCACCCGGGTGAGGGTGCCGCTTCCGGCGGTCGCATCCTTCAGGGAGGCGATCTTGTCGCGCATAGTCAGCTGATAGCGCGGCAGGTCGGCGGCGAGTTGCGCCGCCTCGTTGGCAATGAGCAGCGCGATGCCGAGCAACGCTCCGAAGGCGGCGATCACCACCAGCATCACCGCCAGGGCCCGCGGCACGCGAACGCGCCGCAGCAGGCGAACGGCCGGGACGAGGACGAAACTGAGCAGGATGGCCAGTGTCACCGGCACGAAGATGTCCCGGCCGAAATACAGGGCCGCCGCGATGGTGATGACGAGCAGGCACGACGCCAGGGTCGTGAAGACCGGCATCGCCTGCCGGAGCAGGCGGGCGGTGATGGGATCGTCGCTCATGGGTACGCTATGGTCTCGTCAAGGGGGAGAGCGACGGGAGGATGCCGGGCAGGCTCAGGCGGCGACGGGCGCTTGCGGACCGACGGCGGCGTTGATCTGCGTCAGGAGCTTCGAGAAATCGACGGGCTTGGGGTGGTAGTCGTTACAGCCCGCCTGGATCGCCTTGTCGCGGTCGCCCGACATGGCATGCGCCGTCAGCGCGATGATCGGAATGCCCTGCGTGTCGCTGCCGGATTTCAGGACGCGGGCGGCCGACCAGCCGTCGAGGATCGGTAGGTTCATGTCGAGGAGGATCACGTCGGGCCGGGCCGTGCGAGCCTGTTGCACGCCGGCCTCGCCGTCATGGGCGAGGATGACTTCGTACCCGCGGCGCTTCAGCCGACGGGACAGGAAGTCCCAGATTTCCTCATGGTCTTCCACCAACAAGATCTTGGCCATCATCCGCTCCCCTGAATGTCCCTTCGAACGGTCCCTCGCGCCGGTCGGCGCGAAACGGCTCCGCCTGCCCATGTCCGCAAGGACCGGGCCTTCCATCGCCGCATTCGAGCCGGCGCGCGGGGAGGAGCCCCGGTCAGATCACCGGTAACCCCGCACGCCTGTGCCGCCACGAACGCAGGCCCTCGTCGCCGGCCGGACCACGCCTTGCCGACGCCGCCCGACCCTTCACCGTGCTGTGAACGCACAAGTCGCACGAACGGTCCCACCCCGCGCGCGGATCGGGCGAACGAGACGGTGAAGCTTCAGCGCCGGACGGTCGCGGCGGGCTGAGGTCCCGGCAGCAGGCCGCTGTCCTGCATCACGATCAGGCCGAGCATCGCCGCCAGCAGCGTCGCCAGGGAGGCGAGGCGCCCAAGATGGCGCCGCCAGACCATCATGACGACGAAGACGACCAACAGAGCCAGGAGAAGCACGAAGGTGAGCATCGGAGCAGGCTCGGAACAAGAGGTGAGGGAAGCGAGGCCGGCCCGCGCGCCGCCGGTTCGATGGACACCCTCCGCCGGAGAGCCCGAGCGGTCATGTCCTGTCGATGACGGGCTGTCACGTCCGAATCGTCACGGACTCCGCCCGGCGGAGCAGGGTGGCGCTCGAATGCGAACGGCGCCCGATCGAATTTCAACCCGGGACGGAGAGCGTCCGCGCCACCGCGCCCGCGAGGCCGGCAGCCTGATTGCGGATGTCGGGTACGGCCGTGCACTCCCACAGCACGCCACGCAGGAGCGGACCGACCACCCAGAGGGGGCCAGCCTGCACCGAACCGCGGGCCGCGAGGTCGGCGGACGCGTCGAGGCCGATCCCGAACGGTCCCGGCCGGACCAGCCCACGCTCCATCAATCGGCGAATCAACGGATCGTCGGTCTCCGCCACGCGTCCGATGCCGGTGGCGTCGAGGATGCACTGGACGGCGAGGGGCTCGTCCTCGGCCGCTCCGCGCGGACGCAGGGTCACGATGGCCTCGGCCGCCGTGTCGGTGATGGAGCGGATCCGCCCGGCCCGCACCACCAGGGTGCCGCGGGCGATCTCGTCGGCGATGGCCTCGGCGGCCGGCGGCGCTGCGCGGTGCCGGTGGATGTCCCAGAACGGACGCAGGTGGCGCAGGAAGCGGGCCTGCTCGGAGGCGGGCAGATCGCGCCACACGGTATCGGTGACCGGCCGCAGGGCGTCGATCACTCCGCGCCAGCCGAGGCCCGCCGCTCCCGCCCGCTCGATCTCGCGCCGGATGCGGGCGGCGAGGGCGGATACCGTGTTCACGCCGGTGAGATCCGGCATCGGCCACGGCTGGACGGGCGCATGGGCGCTGGGGAGAAGGCCCCGCCGGGACAGGGCGACGATCCGTCCGGGAAACCCGTGCCGCCGCAGGGCCGCCACGGCGTCCACCATGGTCAGGCCTGTGCCGACGATGAGGACCGTTCGATCCGGGTGCAGGCGGCCGAAGCTCTCGGGCGCCCATGGGTCGGCCTGGTGGCGACTGCGCGGCGCCCCCGGTGCGCCGAGGTTGCCCATGGCGAGGACGGCGCCGGCAATGGGGTAGGACGCGCCGCCCTCCGTGCGGAGGGTGAAACCGCCGGGTGCCGACTCGAGGTCGGTCACGGCATCGTTGACGAGGTCGAGGCGGGGCGGCCCGTCGCCCCCCGTCACCGCACGGGTGAGGAGATCGGTGAGGTAGCGTCCGTAGAGGCCGCGTGCCGCGAAGGTGCCGCCGGGCGTGACGCGGATGCCGGAGGCTTCGTCGCCGTCGAAGGTCGATTGGGCGAGCCAATCGGAGAAGTGCTCGGGCTGGTCGGGAAAGGCGCTCATGTTCGCCGCCCGGACGTTGAGGAGGTGATCCGGGTTGCCGGTGGCGTAGGCCCGCCCCCGACCGAAGGTGCCCGCGCGCTCGCACAGGAGCACGCGCCGCTGAGGCTCCAGGCGCGCCAGGAGCTGGATCGCGCTCATGGTGCCGCTGAAGCCCGCGCCGATCACGGCGATGGGACGCGGGGACTCCCTCGATGTCATCCGTTCTTTCCAGCTCCACTGACCGGCCGCCAGACTAGGGATGTCCTTTAAAACGAACAAGGCCGGCGGGCGAATTTTGGAAGTCCCCCGCGAAACGGTGGCTTCGCACACGATAGCGCACATTCGCCGCACGATCGAAGGGGCGAAGCATTCCTTAAAACGAACGCTGGAGTCCCGCGAACCGAGCATTCCCGACGGCTTGGCCGCCCTACCAAACGGCAGGGCCTTCCGGTAGCCTCGGGTACGATGCGAAGGCGAGGGACGCATGAACGGGACGCGGCTCCATCCCGGTTACCCGGCACCGGCGGCGGTGCTGGAGCTGCTCAAGCCGGTGACGTGGTTCCCACCCATGTGGGCCTTCGGCTGCGGCGTGGTCGCCTCGGGCGTGCCGCTGGCCGGCCATTGGGGCGTGGCGCTGACAGGGCTCCTCCTCGCCGGTCCCCTGGTCTGCGCCACGAGTCAGGCGGTCAACGACTGGTTCGACCGGGAGGTCGATGCCATCAACGAACCGCACCGGCCCATCCCCTCGGGCCGCATCCCCGGCCGCTGGGGCCTCGCGATCGCGTGGGCCTGGACCGGCCTCTCGCTCGCCGTGGCAGCCGGTCTCGGGCTTTGGGTCTTCCTCGCGGCCGTCCTCGGTCTGGCCCTGGCCTGGGCCTACAGCGCGCCGCCCCCGCGGCTGAAGCGGAACGGCTGGTGGGGCAACGCCGCCTGTGGGCTCTGCTACGAGGGCTTGGCCTGGGTGACGGGGCATGCGGCGATGCTGGGCGGCGCCCTGCCGCCTGCCACCTCCCTGATCCTGGCCGCCCTCTACAGCGCCGGCGCCCACGGCATCATGACCCTCAACGACTTCAAGTCCGTCGCGGGTGACCGCCAGATGGGCATCCGCTCCCTGCCGGCGAGCCTCGGGCCGGACCGCGCCGCGCATGTGGCGTGCTGGGTCATGGCCGTCCCCCAAGGAGCGGTCATCGGCCTCCTGCTGTCATGGGGCCGTCCCGTCGAGGCGGGCATCGTCGCGGCGCTCCTGGCCGGACAGGTCGCGATGATGCGTCACTTCCTCGCCAGCCCGACGGAGCGGGCACTCTGGTACAGCGGCTTCGGCGTGCCCCTCTACGTGTTCGGCATGCTGGCGAGCGCCTTCGCGGCCCGCGCCCTGACGTAACGGAGCGGCCCGGTCTCACGCCCACCGCACGGACCGGCGCGGGAGGCGTCCCCGGCACAACGATCGTGATCCGCCGACCATTGTGGAATGACATCGGGCCGCCGTCCACAACCGGGAGGCCCCCGGGCGACGCACGAACCCTTGTCGCCCTCGCGGAAGTCGGCAAGGCTACGCGCGGGACGAGCCGTTGATGCGCGTTCCCAACAGAACCGAGCAACAGAACAGCTCAAGAGAGCCGGCGGGGATCGACGCGGACGCGATGCGGGACACCAGCGAAGCGAGCGCCGGGAGCGCCGGCCCTGGACGCAGGTCGACCGGCGCCGGCCATGCTTTGGTCCGTTTGATGCTTGGCGAGCCAACCCGGGTCCATCCGGGCCTCATCGGGCGTTCTCTCACTGCCATCACCGCTTCGCTCGCCCTGTCCCCCCGCGTCACGCGCGCCCCTCGCGCGATTCGGGGGCCTGAGCGTGCGAGACCATCCGGCGGCCCGCTCGATGGCGCCGCGACAGCCCCGCCCACAAGGAAGACGATGCGATGAACTACAACTGGAACTGGGGCATCTTCTTCGAAGCGTCGCCCGAGGGCACCGGCACCTACGCGGACATGCTGCTGTCGGGGCTGGCGTGGACCATCGTCACGGCGCTCTGCTCCTGGGTCATCGCGTTTCTCCTCGGATCCCTCGTCGGCGTGATGCGGACCTTGCCGAACCGGGCCGCCAACGCCGTGGGCACGGCCTATGTCGAGCTGTTCCGCAACATTCCCCTGCTGGTTCAGATGTTCCTCTGGTACTTCGTCCTCCCCGAGGTGCTGCCAGAACAATGGGGCTCCTGGCTCAAGCAGCTCCCCAACGCACCCTTCTACACCGCCGTGCTGTGTCTCGGCTTCTTCACCGCCTCGCGCGTCGCCGAGCAGGTCCGCGCTGGCATCCAGTCCCTGCCACGAGGCCAGAAGATGGCCGGCACGGCCTTGGGCCTGACCGTGGGGCAGACCTACCGCTACGTACTGCTGCCCAACGCCTACCGCATCATCCTGCCGCCCCTGACGTCCGAATTCCTCAACAATCTCAAGAACACCTCCGTGGCCTTGACCATCGGCCTGCTGGAGCTCACGGCGCGTGCCCGCGCCATGCAGGAATTCTCGTTCCAGGTGTTCGAGGCCTTCACCGCCGCCACGATCCTCTACGTGCTCATCAACGTCGGAGTGATCTTCATCTCGTCCTGGATCGAGCGCCGCGTCGCCGTCCCGGGCAGCCGCTGAGGGTGCAATCCTCGCCTTCGCCCCATCAGAGGTAGCCTCCCATGCTCGCGAATTTCGATTTCTCCGTCATTACCAACTCGCTGCCCTACCTGTTCTTCGAGGGGATGCGCTTCACCCTGACCCTGACGGCGCTGGCCGCCGTCGGCGGCATCGTGCTCGGCACCTTCATCGCGATGATGCGGCTCTCGGGGCTTCCGGTGATCCCCCTGGTCGCCAAGGGCTACGTCAACCTGTTCCGGTCCCTGCCCCTCGTGCTGGTGATCTTCTGGTTCTACTTCCTGGTGCCGTATCTCGGCCAATGGGTGACGGGTGCAGACCGTCCGATGACGGTGGGGGCCTTCACCTCCTCGCTCGTGACCTTCACCCTGTTCGAGGCGGCGTACTTCTCCGAGATCATGCGCGCGGGCATCCAGTCGATCCCCAAGGGTCAGGCGGCCGCCGCTTCGGCGCTCGGCATGACCTACTGGACCTCCATGCGGACGGTGATCCTGCCCCAGGTCTTCCGCAACATGACCCCGATCCTGCTCACCCAGACCATCGTGCTGTTCCAGGATACGTCGCTCGTCTACGTGCTCTCGATCACCGACTTCCTCGGGGCCGCCTCGAAGATCGCCCAGCGCGATGGGCGCCTGGTGGAAATGTATCTGTTCGCGGCGGTCGTCTACTTCGCGGTGTGCTTCGCGGCCTCCCTGGCGGTGCGCCACCTGCAGAAGAAGATCGCCATCATCCGCTGATCGCCCGCCCCTCAACGCCTTCCATCGAGGATCGCCCCATGCGCGCCCCCCTGAATACTTCGTCGGCTCCTTCCGTCGGGACCGGCCCGATGATCACCATGACCAACGTCAGCAAGTGGTACGGGGACTTCAAGGTCCTGACCGACTGCACCACCGCGGTGAACAAGGGCGAGGTCGTCGTCGTCTGCGGGCCGTCCGGCTCGGGCAAATCAACCCTGATCAAGTGCGTCAACGCCCTGGAGCCGTTCCAGGAGGGGCAGGTGGTGGTCGACGGCACGCCCGTGCGCGACAAGCGCACGAACCTGCCCAAGCTCCGCGCCCGGGTCGGCATGGTGTTCCAGCACTTCGAGCTGTTCCCGCACCTCTCCATCGCCGAGAACCTCACCCTGGCCCAGGTCATGGTGCTCGGGCGCGACCGGGGCGCCGCCCTCGACAGCGGCATGGTGCTCCTCGACCGCGTCGGCCTGTCCGCCCACGCCAAGAAGTTCCCCGGCCAGCTCTCCGGCGGGCAGCAGCAGCGCGTGGCCATCGCCCGAGCGCTCGCCATGAACCCCATCGTCATGCTGTTCGACGAGCCCACATCGGCCCTCGATCCCGAGATGGTCGGCGAGGTTCTCGACGTCATGGTCCAACTCGCCCGCGAGGGCATGACCATGATGTGCGTGACCCACGAGATGGGATTCGCCCGAAAGGTCGCCAATCGGGTGATCTTCATGGACAAGGGCGAGATCGTCGAGGACGCCACCAAGGACGACTTCTTCGGCAACGCCCGCTCGGAGCGCGCGCAGAACTTCCTCTCCAAGATCCTTCAGCACTGAAGGATCCCTCGGCACGGAATCCTGCAGAACCGAGTACAGCCACGGCGGACGGCCGGCCTTGACCGGAGCCGCGTTCTGAGGCCGGACTTCGATGGATGCGCCGGCGCGGGGCCGGCGGTCGGTCGAGTGGACCGCATGGGTAGACGAGCGCTTCTCCCTTGGGCCGGTCTCGCCCTCGCGGCAGGCCTTCTGGCGGGCACCGGCGCGGAGCTCCTGCCACGGGCCCACCTCGCGTGGCGGCTCCTGCGGGCGGCCGAAGATCCGCCCGCCCTGGCGCGCCTGCGCCTCGACCCCGTGGCGACGCCCGAGCGCGTAGCCGGCGAGATCGACGCCGCCCTGGCAGCGCAGGACGACAGCCTTGCCCAGAGCTTTCTCGAGCTCGCCGATGCGCGCGGGATTCCCGTCGATGCCACGCGGCGAACCCAAGTCGCCGCCTTGCAGCAGGTCGCCCCCTTGCGCACGGCACGGGCCTTTGCCGAGGGGGCCCTCACGGGGCAAGCGGACAGCGGGGTCGGCCTCGCCGGCGCCTTCGCGGCGGATCTGACCGGCCTCGGCGACCTGCGCGACCTCGCACGCGAAGGAGGGCACCTCGTGCGCGACGAACCCTACGATTCGGTTCTGCTCGGGCTGGCGAGCGTCGGGCTGGCGGCGACGGCCGCGACCTATGCGGGCGGCCTCGGCGCCGTGGCGCGCGGCGGCGCGACCCTGCTGAAGACGGCCCACCGTTCGGGGCGCCTCTCGCGTCCCCTCGCGGCGAGCCTCGGCCGATTGGCCCGGGAGAGCGTCGATCAGGCCGCAATGCGATCCATGGCGGTGGCCGCCGGCCGTTTCGATCTCGTCGCCGCCCGCACCGCTGCGCGCAACGGCATCCGCACGGGGGCCGTCACCGAACTGACGGCGCTCGGCGGTCGGGCCTACGCCCTGCAGACCCGGCTCGGAACGCGTGGTGTGTTTCAGGTCCTGTCGCTGGCGCGCTCTCCGGCCGAGGTCGGCCGCGCGGTGCGCCTGGCGGAGGGAATGGGCCCCGCGACGCGGGCCGTCCTCAAGCTCCTCGACCGCGCGGCTCTGGTGATCGGGGCCGTGTTCATGGAACTGGTGCGGACCGTGTGGCTGGCGCTGGGATGGTGTTGGGGGCTCGCCCTGTTCTGCCGCCGCTTGGGACTTCTGATCGGGCGCCTGATCTGGCCGAAGCCGCGGCGCGGACGCATAAACGCTGCAAGGTCTCTACCCATCGCAGCGGTCGCATCCGCCTGATCGGCCGGAGCGATCCACAATCACCGGTTTTCGCGAAAGACGCGTTCAGCGCAAAGCGGCCACCTGCATGTCGACGGACTGGGGCGCATCGGCCGCGAAGGTTCCGGCCGACGGTCCCTCGGCAACGTAGATCCGGCTCACCACCAACAACACGGCCAGCGCCCAGAACACGAGGGCGGCACGGCGTGTCTCGCCGTAGCCTCTCTGCTCAGCGCTCGGCTCCGCGCGCGGGCACACCGACGCCATCGGCTCACCGAAGGGGTCGAAGGCGGGCTGGCGCAGATCTCGAAGGTCGCTCATAGGGAGAATGTCGCGGCTCGAACCTCGCGGATCAATGGATGCGTTTTTCGAACTTGTGCGATTTCAGAGGGGCTTCTTCTCCTCTCATCACCGAGCGGGGAAGTTCCTTCCGGCCCAGCGGCAATCGCGCTTCAGACGTCCGCCTCGATGTCTGACCAGCTCCATCGAGCAGGCCCGAAAGGCGAGGCGGGGCCGACCGCTCTTCTTCCGGGCCTCCTCGTGTGCCTGGCGATCACGGGCGTCGCCAGGCTGCTGCAGGCCGGCGAGGAACACGTCTTCGAGCATCCCTATGTCGAGGCCCTGGTCATGGCGATCCTCCTCGGCATCGCCGTACGCAGCGTCTGGCAGCCGGGCGACCGCTTCCGCCGGGGCATCGCCTTCAGCGCCAAGCAGGTGCTCGAAGTGGCGGTCACCCTGCTCGGCGCTTCCCTCAGCCTCGGGGCCATCGTCGCCTCGGGGCCGGCCCTGCTCACCGGCATCGTCGGCACGGTGGTGGTGACCATCGGCGCCAGCTACGCCATCTGCCGCCTCCTCGCCCTGCCGGCGCGGATGGCGATCCTGGTCGCCTGCGGCAACGCCATCTGCGGCAACTCCGCAATCGCGGCGGTGGCGCCCGTCATCGGCGCCGATGGCGAGGACGTGGCCGCCTCGATCGCCTTCACCGCCGTCCTCGGCGTCCTCATGGTGCTGGGCCTGCCCCTGTTCGTCCCCCTCGTCGGCCTCTCGGAGAATCAGTACGGGGTGCTCGCCGGCCTGACGGTCTACGCCGTTCCGCAGGTCCTGGCCGCGACGGTGCCGGTGGGGCTGCTCAGCACCCAGGTCGGTACCCTGGTCAAGCTCGTGCGTGTGCTCATGCTCGGGCCCGTGGTGGTCGCGTGCTCGCTGATCGCCCGCTTCCTGCCCGTGGACGGTTCGACCGCCGCCCCACGGCCGGCCACCCTGCGCCTGACCCAGCTCGTGCCGTGGTTCATCCTCGGCTTCCTCGTGCTCGCGTCGCTGCGGTCCCTCGGGCTGATCCCGGACGCCCTGGTCGGACCGCTGAAGCATCTGGCCGGTCTCCTCACCATCGTGTCGATGGCGGCGCTGGGCCTCGGCGTCGACGTCCGGGTTCTCGCCCGCGTCGGCGGCCGGGTCACCGCCGCGGTGACCGGCTCGCTCCTCGTCCTGATCGCGACGAGCCTCGTCCTCATCAAGGTCCTGGGCATCGCCTGATCCGATCCCGGCTCAGGCCGTTCCAACCTCCGCCTTGGCCTTCGCCTGGTCGGTCTCGGATTCCCCCGCGACCGCGCCCAGCAGGTTGTCGATGGCGTGGCCGCCGCCCGTGAAGCCGGCCTCGCCCAGCAGGGTCTTCAGGATCGGCGCGTTGAACTGGTAGCGCATGAGCTGGCCGGAGAGGTTCTCCCCGAAGCCGGCCGCGCCCCGGCCCGCCCCCTCACCGCCCATCATCCCGCCGGCGTCGAAGATCCGGATCGACTCGATCTTCTCCACGGCCTTCATGCTCTCGCGCAGGGCCTCGGGGACGATGGCGATGCGCTTGAGGCTGGCTTCGAAGTCCCGGGCTTCCGGCGACAGGGCGTTGCGTGCTTCGTTCATCACGCGCTCGCGCTCGGCATCGGCCGCGCCGAGCTTGGTGATCGCCTCGGCCTTCGAGGCCGCCGCCGTCGCTTCGGCCTCCGCCAGGGTGGTGATCGCCATCGCCCGGTCCTCGGCCGCCTTGCGCTCGGCCTCGGCGTTGACCGTGATGGCGGTGGCGGCCTTCTCGGCCTCCTTCTTCGCCGCGATCACCGTGACCTGGCGCTCGCGCTCGGCGATTTCGATGGATTTGGCGGTGGCGACCTTCTCCTCGGCGGACACGGCCAGCGCCTCGGCCTCCTTCGCCCGCGCCTGAGCCTCCGACTGCGCCTTGGAGCGCTCGGCGACCCGGATGGCGTTCTCCTGGATCACGAGCTGCCGGTCGCGCTCGGCCTCGGCGGTGCGGGTGGCGATGGCGAGATCGGATTCGATCCGGGCCGTCTCGGCCGCCCGGCGAGCCTCGGCCTCGCGCAGCTTCACCGCCTGCTCGCGCTCGATGCGGGCGGTCTCCTCGCTCTGCTGGGCCGCCTGCTCCGCCTTGGCCTGCTCGGCCCGGGTCTCGGCCGTGCGGTTGGCGATGTCGCGGGCCTGGGCGAGCTGGGCCTCCTGCGTCTCCTTGGTGATGGTGAGCTGCTTCAGGGCCGTCTCGCGGTCCTTCTCGGCGACGTTGACCTCGGCTTCGCGGACGATCTTGTTGCGCTCCTGGCGCCGGTCCTCGGTGATCTTCTTGAGGACGGTCAGGCCTTCGGCGTCGAAGGAATTGTCGGGGTTGAAGAACTCGATGGAGGTCTGGTCGAGGCGGGTGAGGGAGGCGGATTCGAGCTCGAGCCCGTTGTGGCGCAGGTCGCCCGACACGGCCTCCTGCACGCCCTTCACGAATTCCGAGCGCTTCTCCTGCAGGTCGGGCAGGGTCATGCCGGCGGCGACCGAGCGCAGGGCATCGACGAACTTCGCCTCGACGAGCTCGCTGAGCTTGCGCGCGTCGTTGGTGCGGTCGCCCAGCGTCTGGGCGGCGAGCGCGATGGAATCCTCCTTGGGCTCGACGCGCACGTAGAACTCGACGGTGATGTCGGCCCGCAGGCGGTCCTTGGTGATGAGCGAGGCCGCGCCGTCGCGCTTCACCTCGATGCGCAGGGTGTTGAGGTTCACCATGGCGATGGAGTGGAACACCGGCAGCAGCACCGCGCCGCCGTCGACCACGACCCTGCGGCCGCCGAGCCCCGTGCGGACGAAGGCGGTGTCGCGCGTCGTCCGGCGGTAGAGCCGCCCGAACACGAACCCGATGCCCAGGAGGGCGACGACGACCGTGCCGACGAGCACGGCGATGTTCACGAGATCCATGGGACGAAAGCCCTTCAGTGGGAGGCGGTGAGATCGAGGGCGGCGGGGACGGCGACGAAGACGCCGCCGGCATGCTCCACCAGGAGCACGTGCGTGCTCTGCGGGATCGCGGGGCGGTCGGGCGCCGCGCGCGCCCTCAGGGCGTGCGAGTTGCCGTGCCCGTCCCGAACCCGGACCTGTCCGGGCGCGCCCTGATCGAGGGGGCCGAGGGTCACTTCGGCGATCCGGCCGACGAAGTGATCCTCGTCCACGGCGTAGGTCTCGTCGCGCGGGATCAGCCGGGCGATGGTGCGGGTGGACGCCCGCAGGGTCGGGACCGTGAGGCCGAGGGCGGCGACGGCCGCGAGGGCAGCGGGCAGGGGCGCCAGGACCGCGTCCGATACCGCCTGGATCGCGAAGCCGAAGACCGTGAAGGCGGCGAGCGCCACGATGAGCAGGATGAGGAAGGGCACCCGGCCGATATTGATCCAGGACAGCCAGGTGGTGGGCGAACCGAGATGGTGGGACTCGGCTCCGAGCCCGTGCCCGCCCTCGATCTCGAACCACTGATCGACGAGGCCCGAGACGGAGTGGCCGATCACGAGGGCGACGGCCTCGACGGCGACGAGGCCGGCCATGATCCCGCCCGCGACCGTGAACGGAACCAGGTGGGGGTCGGTCAGCGCCATCATGACGGGAGGGTCCGGCGGATCGCGAGGAGCCGCTTGTCGATCTCGCTCGACCGGTGGAGGCGGTCGAGTTCGTCGAGATTGTCGGAGGCCGGGGCGGAGGGCAGGCCGGTGAGCCGGTCGATGGCCCGGAGGGGGCCGTCGAGGCCGCGGCGGGGCTTGCGCTCCTCGCTGCCGTAGCCCTTGAGGTCGCCCGCCTCGGGACTGGGCCGGCGCAGGAGCGCAACCCGGTGCTCGGCGTCGCGCCGGGCCGCGTTGGCGGCGTCGAAGGCGCTCTGGGCCGTCGCCATCCGCTCGGCGACGTCCTGCAGGGACGCGTCGAGGGCGCCGATCTGGGTTTCGAGATCGATCTGCCGGGCGATCCCGGCGCGCGCGGCATCCTCCCGGTCGTGCTGGAGGGCGGTGGCGATCTTCGCCGCGAGGCCCGCCACCTCGGCGGCGAGCTGGCCCCGGCGCTGCTCGATCCGGAACGCCTCGGCCTGGATGCGGCCGAGATCGGTGCGGGCCTCGGCGATGACCTCGTCGATCTCGCGCAGGGCCTGATCAGCGACGCCCTGCGGGTCACGGTTCTCGAGCCGATCGAGGGCGGCGTTCGACGCACCGGCGATGATGCGCCCGACCCGAGTCAGGATGGTCTCGGTCATGGTTGTCTGCTCCTCGATCGGTGCGTGCAGGGCGACGCCGGCATGGAGGGTGAGCGTCTCGCCCACGATGATCAGCCGTGCGGCTGAGACCTCGCGCCAGGGGCCGTCGTAGCCCTCGACGCGGTAGGACAGGGTGCGGCGGCCCGCGAGGGTGAGGATGCTGACCTGCGACGGGCCTTTGACGGAGAACAGCTTCTCGTCGAGGGGGATCGCATCGACGCCGTCGGGACTGTCGCCGAGGTGCTGGGCGTAGTCGCGGATTCCGAGGGTCACGAACCGCGACGGCAGGCCCGTCTCGGCGCGCACCTGCTGATAGGCCAGCTCCGTGAGGATCACGACATTGGCGCGCAGCCGATGCCGAGCGCGAATTTCGTCGAGGATGACGAGCATCCGCCGGTAGGCCGCGAGCAGGTCGTGGAAGGCCGCGACGTCGCCGGCCCCGGGCAGGAGGCGGTAGACGATTCGCGACGGAAGCGTACCGGATCTGGCCATGCAGAGAAGGTAAAACACCGATCCGGTGTTTTCAAGGGAATGGGCGCCTTCGACCTGCGCAGACCGATCCTCGTCCCCGGCCGTGCGTCCAGAGCGGCGACCGGTTCGGTCGACCCCGACCGAGTCGAAGCCTGCATCTTGACCGGGATCGCGCCCACGACAACGCTCGCAGAAGTAGAATTTTGCAAGGCCCTTGAACCCGCCCCCCGAACATCGACACGATGGCCGTTCGGGACGCCGGCGTCCGCCGGCGCGCCGGGGTGGACGAAGTTTTGCTTGCGGGCTGGCCCATGGATCTCAACGGCGTCACATCCGTCATCACCCCGGGACCGGCCGACGCGCTGCCCGACTGGCAGGCCGGCGATGCGTGGCTGGCGGGTGGAACCTGGCTGTTCTCGCAGCCGCAACCGCAGCTCGGCCGGCTGATCGACCTCGCCGGCCTGGGCTGGCCGACGCACGCGGTCTCGGACAGCGGCCTGACCCTGTCGGCGACGGGCACCATCGCGGAGCTCGACCGGCTGGACCTGCCGCCGGCCTGGGTCGCCTCGCCCCTCGTCGGGCAGTGCTGCCGGGCGCTGCTCGGCTCGTTCAAGATCTGGAACACGGCGACCGTCGGCGGCAACCTCTGCATGGCCCTGCCGGCCGGGCCGATGATCGCCCTGACGGCCGCCCTCGACGGCGTCTGCACCATCCGTATGCGAGGCGGGGGCGAGCGGCACCTCGCCGTCCCCGACTTCGTCCTCGGCCCCGAGCGGACGGCGCTGCAACCGGGCGAACTCCTGCGCAGCGTCGCCCTGCCGGTGGCGGCCCTGTGCCGGCGGACCGCGTTCCGACGCATCTCCCTGAGCCCGAACGGCCGCTCCGGCGCGCTGCTGATCGGGACGCGGGACGGCGCGGGGGCGTTCGTCCTGACCGTGACGGCGGCGACGCGCCGCCCGGTGCGGATCGCGTTCGACGCCGTGCCCGATGCGCAGGCCCTGCGGGAGCGGATCCTGGCGGCGATCCGCGACCCGGACTGGTACGACGACGTCCACGGCACGCCGGATTGGCGGCGTCACGTCTCCCTCTTCCTCGCAGAAGACATCCGGCAGGAGTTGACCCGATGATCCTGACCGTCAATGGGCAGGCACAGGACGCCGCGCCGCGGCCCGGCCAGTGCCTGCGGACCCTTCTGCGGGAGCTCGGCTGGTTCGGGGTCAAGAAGGGCTGCGATGCGGGCGATTGCGGCGCCTGCACCGTGCATCTCGACGGCGAGCCGGTGCATTCCTGCCTCCTGCCCGCCTTCAGGGCCGAAGGACGCGCCGTCACCACCATCGAGGGCCTCGGCGGCCCCTGCGCCCCCGGCGGCGGACCGGCCGCGCGCACCCACCCCATGCAGGACGCCTTCCTGGATGCGCAGGGCTTCCAATGCGGCTTCTGCACGCCCGGGATGATCATGACGGCGGCGGCCCTGGACCAGGGCCAGCGGCAGGATCTCGGCACGGCCCTGAAGGGCAACCTCTGCCGCTGCACCGGCTACCGCGCCATCCGTGATGCGGTGGCGGGCACCCACCATGCCGAGGCGCCCCAGACCTGCGCGGACCCCATCGGACGCAACCTTCCCGCACCGGCGAGCCGCGGCGTCGTCTCGGGGGCGGCCGCCTACACCCTCGACGTCGCGGTACCGGGGGTGCTGCACCTGAAGGTCCTGCGCTCGCCCCACGCCCATGCGCGCATTCTGCGGATCGACCGGCACGCGGCGCTGGCCGTTCCGGGCGTGGCGGCGGTGTTCACCCACGCAGACGTGCCGCAGCGCCGGTTCTCGACGGGCAGGCACGAGAACCCGGCCGACGACGCGCCCGATACCCTGATCCTCGATCCCGTGCTGCGCTTCGTCGGCCAGCGGGTGGCCGCCGTGGTGGCCGAGACCGAGGCCGCGGCGGAGGCCGGCGTCCAGGCCCTCGTCGTCACCTACGAGACGCGGCCGGCCCTCCTCGATCCGGACACGGCGCTCCGCCCGGACGCCCCCCTGGTGCACGATCCGAGAGACCGCGATCCGCCGCCCCCGGGGGCGGACGCACCGCCGCTCCTGCCCCACCCGAACCTCGCGGCCGAGGCCCACGGTGCCATCGGCGACGTCGAGTCGGGGTTCGCGCAAGCGGACCTGATCCACGAGGCGGAGTACGTCTCCCAGCGCGTGCAGCACGCGCATCTGGAGACCCACGGTGCCGTGGGCTGGATCGACGCGGATGGCCGGCTCGTGCTGCGCTCCTCGACGCAGGTGCCGTTCCTGACCCGGGATGCCCTCTGCGCCCTGTTCGACCTCGACCGGGCCGCGGTCCGCGTCCTGTGCGGCCGGGTCGGCGGAGGCTTCGGCGGCAAGCAGGAGATGCTGACCGAGGACCTCGTCGCCCTGGCGATCCTCAGGACCGGACGGCCGGTGCAGTGGGAGCTGACCCGCGAGGAGCAGTTCACCGCCGCCACCACGCGCCATCCCATGCGGGTGCGGGTGCGGATGGGCGCCCGGGCCGACGGCACCCTGACGGCGATCCAGCTGACGGTGCTGTCCGACACCGGCGCCTATGCCAACCATGCCGGCGGCGTGCTGCATCACGGCTGCAACGAGAGCATCGCCGCCTACAACTGCCCGAACAAGCGGGTGGACGGCTACAGCGTCTACACGAACACCCTGCCGGCGGGCGCGTTTCGCGGCTACGGCCTCAGCCAGACGATCTTCGCCGTGGAATCGGCCGTGGACGAATTGGCGCGCGGGCTCGGCCTCGATCCCTTCGCCATGCGCCGCCGCAACGCCGTGCGGCCGGGCGACCCGATGGTTTCCACCAGCCTCGAGCCCCACGACGTCGCGTACGGCTCCTACGGCCTCGACCAGTGCCTCGACCTCGCTCAGGCCGCCCTCGCCGAAGCCGCCCTCGCGGAGGATCCGGGCGCCCGCCCGCCGGGGTCGGACTGGTGCGTCGGCGAGGGCATGGCCATGGCGATGATCGATACGATTCCGCCGCGCGGCCACTTCGCCCACGCGCGGATCCGCCTCGACGGGGACGGCTACGCCCTGGCGGTGGGCACGGCCGAATTCGGCAACGGCACCAGCACGGTCCACGCCCAGATCGCCGCGCAGGCCCTCGCCACCACGCCCGACCGCATCCGCCTGATCCAGGCCGACACCGACGCCGTCCTCCACGACACCGGCGCCTACGGAAGCACCGGGATCGTGGTGGCGGGTCAGGCGAATCTTCGCGCGGCGACGGCCCTGGCCGACGCCCTCGTGCAGGCGGCCGCCGCCCGGATGGGCGTCGCCCCGGAGCACTGCCGCCTGGCGGGCGAATGCGTGGAGACGCCCGCCGGCCCGGTTCCGCTCACCGCCCTCGCGCCCCTGGAGGCGCGGGCCGAGGCCGACGGCAGTCCGCGCTCGGTGGCCTTCAACGTCCAGGCGTTCCGCGTCGCCGTGCACCCGATGAGCGGCGAGGTGCGGATTCTCGCGAGCATCCAGGCCGTGGATGCCGGCGTGGTGATCAACCCGATGCAGTGCCGCGGCCAGGTCGAGGGCGGGGTGGCGCAGGCGCTGGGCGCGGCGCTCTACGAGGATTACCGCCTCGACCACGAAGGCAGCGTCCTCACGCGGACGTTCCGCAACTACCACATCCCGGCCTGCGCCGACGTACCCGACACCCGGGTGCTGTTCGCCGAGACCCACGACCGCATCGGGCCGCTCGGCGCCAAGTCCATGAGCGAATCGCCCTACAACCCCGTCGCCCCGGCGCTGGCCAACGCGATTCGCGACGCGACGGGCGCGCGCCTCACCGCGACGCCGTTCGCGCCGGACCGGATCTTTCGTCAGGTGATGGCGGCGGTCGCGGAGCGGGAGCGCGCCGCGCCGTGATGCCGGTCAGGCCGTCCTTTCAGAAAAGATCGCCTTCTTGACGATGGCGTGGACACCCCAATTGCCGTCCACCACCTGGGTGATCCCGAAATCGACGGCGATGGACATGAGCGAGATGGCCTCGTCCTCGGTCAGCCCCTTCGCGTGCATGAGGAAGGAGCGCATCTTGCGGAAGGCGTCGCGCATGGCGAGGTCGAGGGAGGATTTCTGGAAGATCGCACTCTGCGCTTCCGGACCGAGGTCGCGCAGGTAGTTCGGATAGCTGAAGCCCGATAGCACCCACTCGTCGCGCGTCTCGATCATCGGGAAATCGAGGGCTTCGAGGGGCGTGCCGGCGAGAGCGGCCTTCTTGTGCAGGATGAATTGGAAGGTGCCCGTGAGCGAGCACTCGATCGCCGTGCCGCAGAGCTCGGAATCGCCCTGGCTGGCATGGGGATCGCCCACCGAGAACAGGGCGCCGGGCACGGCCACGGGATAATACATGGTCGCACCCTTGCCGATGCGCCAATTGTCGATGTTGCCGCCAGTGTAGCTCGGCGGGATCGAGTTCACCATGTCGGCCTCGGCCGGCGCGAGGCCCATGGTGCCGAAATGCGGACGGATCGGCACCCGGATTCCCTTGAGCACGTCGTAGGTGCGCTTGGTTTTGGTGTGATCGACGGGAAGGCCCGGGTAATCGATGATCGAGTGCAGCACCCCGTCGGGGTCGGTGACGCCGGGCCAGGGAAAGCTGTAGACCGCCTTGGCCCAGTCCCGCTCGCCGCCGGCATCGACCTCGTAGATGGTGACGATCTCGCGCTTCTTGCCTTCCAGCATGTCGTTGTAGTGGTAGCCCCACCACGCCGCCGCGTTGCTGCCGAAGGTCGAGCCCTTGAACTTCGGGTTGGCGGAGGGGCGCGGCGCCACGTCGAGGATGCGGACTTCGAGGACGTCGCCGGGCTCGGCGCCCCCGATCGCCACGGGCCCGGTGCAGATATGGACGCCGAGGCCGCCGCCCGGACCGAGCTTGGCATCCTCGGGGCCGGCGCCCCGGCGGGCGACGCCCTTCTTGTCCTTGGTCCAGAGGAATACGCTCTCGGCGCCCGGATCCCCCGTGACCATGCGTTCGGCGTCGTCGTTGGCATGGTGGGTCAGCGTCTCGATGGTGACGTAATCGCCCGACGCGATCTCGATACGGGGTTTCAGGGTCTTGCTGAAATAGCCCCAATGCACCGTCTCCGCCGTGGCGGGCAGGTGGTGGTGGGCGGCGTGCGCCGCGCTCGTACGACCAGCCTCGGCCACGGCGGGACTCACCAGGGAGAGACCGCCGGCCGCCAGGGCCGCCGCGCCCCCGGACGCGACGAAACCGCTCTTCAGGAAGGCTCGCCGTTCGGGTTGCATGTCACGCCGGTAGCGCAGGCGATGCTCCGCGAAGGCGGCGCAGGTCGGGTCGTCGCCAAGGCACATCTCGTCTCTCCGAAGCTGGGGCGTCCGGAGCCGTGTACGCAAGGGCGCGGCCAAGCTCCGCCGGCGATCAAGCGGTGCCTCCCGGTTCGGCCGCGGCCCGGTAGGTGCGCCACCCGCCGTACCGGGTGATCTCCGGGGCCTCCGCGACGGCGTGCGCCTCACAGAGGAAGCCCGGAACCGCTCTTCCGTCGGCCAGGGCGATCCGGCCGATCCCCAGGGGTGCGGGGATCGCGGCGACGAAGCGGCCGAAGGCCTCCGGCGGCAGCGTCCAGATCTCGACCGCGATCCCGGGTCCGTCGAAACCCGGGTCGCGCACGAGGCCGGGCTTGGCGGGCTCGGTGTGCGGCAGGACGTAGAGGCGGTAGTCGGACTTGGTCCGGGTTTTCTCCAACAGGGTCGCGCCGAGGGCGAGCAGCTCGCCGTTGAGGGGGAGGCCGGACAGATGCGCCCCCACCACCGCGAGGGCGACGCCGGCGTGGCCGGGCTCCGGGCGGCGGACGAAGTCCGGCACGGCCCCGGCGCGGTCGCGCCCCAGGCCGCACGCGGCCCCCCGGTGGAGGGCATCGGCCATCGATCCCAGGGCATCGTCGCTGCCGCCGGGGCCGACCAGGGTGACGCCAAGGGGCAGGCCGTCGCCCCGGAACCCCGCCGGCACCGCGATGGCGGCGAGGCCGAGCAGGTTGGCGAAGTTGGTGTAGAGGCCGAGCCGGCTGTTGAGCGCGACGGGGTCGTCGCGCATGGCGGCCACCGTGTAGATCGTCGGCGTCGTCGGCAGGAGCAGGATGTCGAGGCCGGAAAACAGGGCGTCCGCCTCGCGCTTCAGGGCCTCGAACCGGTAGCGGCCGCGAAAGGCGTCGACGGCGCTGAACGCCCCGGCGGAGGCGACGATGGCGCGCACGCTCGGATCGAAATCGTCGGCGTTCGTGCCGAAGAACGTCTCGACCGCCGCGAGGCGCTCGGCCACCCAGGGGCCGCCGTAGAGGAGGTCGGCGATGGCACGCAGGGGGGCGTAGTCGAACGCGACGGGCGTGCCGCCCAGGGCTTCGAGCCGGGCGACGGCCGCGTCGTAGAGGCGCTCGGCCTCGGTGTCGCCGAAGAATTCGCGATCCGCCCCCGTCAGCACCCCGAAGCGCGGGGCGGACGGCAGGGACACGGGCGTGATGCGCCGGGCGTAGATGTCGCTCCCGTCGAACCCCTCGGCGATCCGTCGGATCTCGATCCCATCCGCGACGCACGGGGCGAACACGGTGATGCAATCGAGGCTGCGACAGGCCGGAACGAGGCCGGTGGTGGAGACGAGACCCGGCGTCGGCTTGATGCCCACGAGATTGTTGAAGGCGGCCGGGACCCGGCCGGAGCCGGCGGTGTCGGTGCCGAGGGAGAAGCAGGCCAGCCCCGCCGCCACCGCCACCGCCGAGCCCGAACTCGACCCCCCGGAGATGTGGTCGGGCGAGAAGACGCTGCGGGGTGCGCCGTAGGGGGATCGGGTGCCGTTGAGGCCCGTGGCGAACTGGTCGAGGTTGGCCTTGCCGATGACGAGGGCGCCGGCCGCCTTCAGCCGCGCGATCACGTGCGCGTCCTGCGCCGGCTCGAACGCGAAGGCCGGGCAGGCCGCGGTGGTGGGCAGGCCGGCGACGTCGATGTTGTCCTTCACCGCGAAGGGCACACCCCAGAGCGGCAGGGAATTCGGCTCGGGGTGGCGCGCCATCAGGGCACGGGCCGCCGCGATCAGGTGTTCGCGGGGGACGGGCGTGATGAAGACGGCCGGGTCGGGACAGGCCGCCATACGGTCGGATACGCGGGCGGCGAGGTCGGCCGGGCTCAGGTCTCCGGCGGCGTAGCGTGCACGCAGGGCCGCGAGGGTCAGGACCGGCGGCAGGCCGTCATCCACGCGCGGATCGTAAGTCGCATTGTTGTGCTCACCACGATGCATCCCTGCCTCCTTTGTATACACGGCGCGACACGTCACCGGACGCCGCCTTGCCCGCGATGCGTTCCCCGCTTCCCCGTGAGCAAGCCCGTTGCCAAGGCGCCTCAGCCGGGCGTGCCCGCGTAGCGCGATGCAGGTCCATGGGCGGACGGGTCGCCGGGCGTATCTCCGGGCGCATCTCCGACCTGCTCGGCGAAGCGCTGGATCAGCCAGCGCCCTGCGGGTCCGGGCGGCCGGTCGGTGCGGTGGATCGCCGTGAAGGGCAGGCGGCGGCGCTTCGCCTCCGGCATCCGCAATTCGACGAGGCGTCCCGCCGCGAGATCCGCCCGCACCATGTGGGCCGGCATGCTCCCCCAGCCGATCCCGGCGAGCAGCAGGGTGTGCTTCGAGCCGAGGTCGGAGAGCCGCCAGGTGCGGGTGGCGATCACGCCGAATTCCTGCCCGTCCGAGAGCGGCGAGCGGTCGGCGATCACGAGTTGGACATGCTCGCGGGCCTGGCCCGGCGGGGCGCCGTCCGCCCGCGCGAGGGGGTGCGACGGGGCCGCGACCGGCAGCATCTCGACGTCTCCGACGGCGATGTGTTCGAGGGGATCGCTCGTCTTGTCCCAGATCTCAACGCCGATGCCGATGACGGCCTTGCCGCTGGCGACGCAGTGCTGGACCGCCCCCAGGGCCTCGACGTTGAGGCGCAGCGCCACCGTCGGAAACCGTGCCTGGAACGCCTTCAGGGCATCGACGAGACGGTCGCCCGGCATCAGCACGCTGACGGCGAGGCTGACCTCGGCCTCCAGCCCGCCGAGCAGGCCGTTCACCTTGGCGCGCAGGGCATCGAGACTGTGAGCGACGGTGCGGGCCTCGGCCAGCACGGCACGCCCCGCCTCGGTGAGTTGCGGCTTGCGGGTCGAGTCCCGATCGAACAGCGGCAGGCCGAGCTGCTGCTCGAGGTTGGCGATCCCGTAGCTGATCACCGAGGTGGCGCGGTTGAGCCGCCGGCCCGCCGCCGCGAAGCTTCCGGCCTCCACGACGCACAGGAACACGCGCAGCTGATCGAGGGTCGGGATTCCGGCCGTCCGCATGTCGTTTCCCCGCCCATCGCCTCACACACGGCACAACGGCGCCGGGCGGGTCTTCGCAAGCAAGGGGAGCGCCGGTTCCAAAGAAGGCGAAGCCGACGCGACGAAGCCGGTCCCCGTAAGGACCGGCTTCGTCGCGTCGGCGTGTTCGTGCGCGGATCAGCACGCGGTGCGCGACCGGATTGCGGGGTGGGGCGCCCGGAGCGACCCGGTGGTGGCGACGTCCGCCCCCACCACCCAAGCCGGGACCGCTCCGTCGAGGCGGTGCCGGTCGTTCGCAGGCGCCCCCGCGACGCCGCCCGGCGCCGTGACGGCCGGAATGCCGGCGGGGGCCGTGTAGCTCTGGGCGGACGCGGCGCCGGTCAGACCGGCGACGGCCGTGAGGGCGAGGACCGACAGGGTGAGGATACGGGACATGATGGGCTCCATCGGTTCGGTGTGCCGACGCTGGCCGGCTTCTGATGGAGCGAAGATGGACCCGGACCGCCCTCCGAAAAACCCGAAAAGACCCGATGGAAACGTTCGATGAAATCGAAAAGGCCGGGATCCGAAAGGTCGGATCGAGAAGGCCTGAATCTCAGTGATGCCCGGCCATGTGCCGGCCGATGGTGCCGGCCTCGGCCGCGGCCGCCGGGGTCTCGTAGACGAGGCGCCCGTCCGACATCACCAGGATGCGGTCGGACAGTTCCAGGATCTCGTCGAGGTCCTCGCTGATCAGCAGCACCGCCGCCCCGGCATTGCGCGCGGCGACGATCCGGTTGCGGATCTCGGAGACCGCCGCGAAGTCGAGGCCGAAGCACGGATTGACCACGATGAGGAGATCGACGGGATCGGTGAGCTCGCGCGCCAGCACGGCCCGCTGCACGTTGCCGCCCGACAGGGTCGCGATGGGGGCCTCGGCGGAGGCCGTCTTCACCTTGAACCGGGCGATCAGCTCCCTGGCCCGGGCCGCCATGGCACGCTTGTCGAGCCACAGGGTCGGGGGGCCGCCGGCCGCGTCGCCGCGCCGGTCGAAGGCGCGGAAGGCGAGGTTCTCGGACACCGACATGCGGGGCGCGCAGGCGTTGCGCAGGGGCTCCTCCGGGATGAACCGGACCTTTCGCGATCGGCTCTCGGAACGGGTGCCGGAATAGGGTGCGCCCGCGACGATCACCCGACCGGCGGTGGCGCGGATCTGCCCGCCGAGCACGTCGGCGAGTTCCTTCTGGCCGTTGCCGGAGACGCCGGCGATGCCCACGATCTCCCGGGCGCGCACCCGCAGGCTGTCGATGGCGATGTGGCGCAGGCCGGACGGGTCGGTGGCGGTGACGCCCTCGACCCGGAGCACCTCGCGGCCCGCGTCCGCGTCGCCGATCCGGGCCGCGAGGGTCCGCACGGTCCGCTCGCCGATCATCAGTGCCGCCATGTCGTCGCGCGAGAGCGTCCCGACGGCACCGCCACCGACGAGGCGGCCCCGGCGCAGGACGCTCAAGGACCGCGCGAAGGTCTCGACCTCGTGGAACTTGTGGCTGATCATCAGCACGGTGAGGTCGCCGCGGTTGGTCATGGCGCGCAGCAGACCCAGCACCTCCTCGGCCTCGGAGGGCGTCAGCACCGAGGTCGGCTCGTCGAGGATGAGGAACCGGGCCTCGAGGTAGAGCTGCTTGACGATCTCGAGCTTCTGCTTCTCGCCCGCCGCCAGCTCCGCCACGGGCCGGTCGAGGTTCAGGCGGAACGGCATCCGGTCCATGAAATCCGCCAGCACGGCGCGCTGGGCCTTCCAGTCGAGGATCGCCGGCGCGTCGGCGCGCGCGATGACGAGGTTCTCGGCGCCCGTGAGGGACGGCACCAGGGTGAAGTGCTGATAGACCATGCCGAGGCCGCGCGCCTGCGCACCCTTCGGATTGGTGATCTCGGCCTCGCGCCCATCGACCAGGACCGTGCCCGCGGTCGGGGCGTAGAAGCCCATCACGCACTTGACGAGGGTCGACTTGCCGGCGCCGTTCTCGCCCAGCAGGGCGTGGAAGCCGCCCCGCTCGATCTTCATGGAGACGTCGTCGAGGGCCGCATGCGCGCCGAAGCGCTTCGTCATGCCGATGGTCTCGATGCCGATGGCGCGGGGCAGGGCGGGGGTGCTGTCCATGGTGCTCAGCCCATGGCCCGGAGAAGCGCCTCGGACGTGGCGACGGCGCCGAAGACGCCGCCCTGCATGGTCACTATCTTCAGGGCCGCCGCGTGGTTGCCGGGATCGGTGGCCGCGGTGGCGTCGGAGACGATGACGCATTCGAAGCCGCGGTCGTTGGCCTCGCGCATCGTGGTGTGGACGCAGACATCCGTGGTGATGCCGGTGAGGATGAGGTTGCGGATCCCGCGCGCGTTGAGGATCAGTTCGAGGTCGGTGGCGCAGAACGAGCCCTTGCCGGGCTTGTCGATCACCGGCTCGCCCGGCTCCGGCGCCAGCTCCGGAATGATCTCCCAGCCGGGCTCGCCCCGCACCAGCACCCGGCCGCAGGGTCCCGGATCGCCGATGCCGGCCCCGATGCGGCGCGAGCGCCAGCGCTTGTTGGCGGGGAGATCCGCCAGATCCGGCCGGTGCCCCTCGCGGGTGTGGATGACGGGAAAGCCCCGTTCGCGCGCGGCGGCGAGGAGCCGGGCGATCGGACCGATCGGCGCGCGGGTGAGGGTGAGGTCGTAGCCCATGGCGTCGACGTAGCCGCCGACGCCGCAGAAATCCGTCTGCATATCGATGACGACGAGGGCCGTGGTCTCGGGGCGAAGGCTGCCGTCGTAGGGCCAGGGGTACGGCTCGGCGGCCGCATAGGTGCCCCCGGCCGAAGTT
The DNA here is from genome assembly GCF_001422775.1 of Methylobacterium sp. Leaf87. Classification (NCBI taxonomy): domain Bacteria; kingdom Pseudomonadati; phylum Pseudomonadota; class Alphaproteobacteria; order Hyphomicrobiales; family Methylobacteriaceae; genus Methylobacterium; species Methylobacterium sp. Leaf87. The sequence continues at coordinate 30,892 of NZ_LMMI01000010.1, forward strand.
TGTGCGCCCACGGAGGAGGCCTCCACGCCCATGGGAGAGCCCGCGCTCATTCGGCCGCCTCGCGGGCGCCCGACGCCAGCGCCTCGCCGTAGGACCGCGTCGGCGCGGGAAAGCCGCAGCCCGTGCCGTCGACGACCTGGACCTGATCCTCCCACGGCACGCGGTACCGGCCGGCGGCCAGATCGTGCATGTAGGTGTAGGGGCAATCCTGCGCGCCCCCCTTCACCGCCGTGTAGCCGCGGTGGCCGAGCTGGTAGATGTTGTTCTCGACCCCCCAGTGGATGCGCGCCTCGCGCACGAGGTCGGGCCGCACCTCGGCCGTGATGATCTCGTCGACGCGGCCCGTGGTGCCGTGGGCGATGATCGCGCCGTCGAAGTTGCAGATCATGCCCTCGCCCATGGAATCGAAGGCGCCGTCGGAGCCGCACAGGCAGACGTTGGCGGTGACCATGAGGTTCGAGAACGCGTTCGCCTGATTGGTGAAACGCCACGACTCGCGGATCGGCGCGGTGTAGCCGGCCGTGCGGATCATGATCTCGGCGCCCTTGTAGGCGCATTCGCGGGCCATCTCGGGGAACATGCCGTCGTGGCAGATGATGAGGCCGAGTTTCGCGCCCTTCGGCCCGTCGATCACCGGGATGCCGAGGTCACCCGGCTCCCACGGCTCCACCGGCACCCAGGGGTGCATCTTGCGATAGGTGAGCTTCACCGCGCCCCCGTCGTCGATGATCAGGCCGGTGTTGTAGGGATTTCCGTGCGGGTTGAACTCCATGATGGAGAAGCAGCCCCAGATCCGGTGCTCGCGGCAGGCCGCCTGGAACGCCGCGACCTCGGGGCCATCCACCCGGCACATGATCTCCGGGTTGGTGTCCATCGACAGGCCGTGCAGGGCGTATTCGGGGAACACCACGAGATCCATGGTTCCGAGGTTCGCGCGCGCCTTGGCCACCATGGCGACGACGCGGTCCGTCTGGGCCGTCAGATCGGCCTTCGTGACCACCTTGGGCAATTGCAGCTGCACGAGGCCGATGACGACGCCGTCGGGCGACTTGTTCAGTCCGCCGAGTCCGTTCATGCGAGAGCCTACTTCGAGAGGGACAGTTCGCCCGGTGCGCCGGCCAGCGCCCGGTCGGGCGACGCGGTGGCGATCAGCAGGGCGAGGGTGAGGACGTAGGGCGCGGCGTAGAACAGGTAGTAGCCTTGGCTGACGCCGACCGATTGCAGGGCCGGCCCCAGGGCCCCGGCGCCGCCAAACAGCAAAGCCGCGCCGAAGCACGCCAGCGGGTTCCAGCGGGCGAAGATGACGAGGGCCACCGCCATCAGGCCCTGGCCCGACGACACGCCCTCGTTCCACGAACCCGGATAGTACAGCGACAGGTAGGCGCCCCCGATCCCCGCCAGGGCACCGCCGGTGGCCGTCGCGTACAGGCGGACGCGGTCGACGTCGTAGCCCATGGCCCGTGCGGCGTCGGCACTGTCACCGACGACGCGCACGATCAGGCCGGCCTTGGTGTTGCGGAACGCCCACCACAGGAACACCGACAGGGCCGCGCCCGCGAGGAACAGCACGTTCACCTGCAGGGCCGCCTGCACCTGGGGCAGGCTCGACCAGAACCCGAAGGGAATGGCCGGGAGCGGCGGGACCGAGGGTTGGATGAAGGGCTTGCCGAGGAAGAAGGCGAGACCTGAGCCGAACAGCATCAGGGCGATGCCCACCGCCACGTCGTTGACTCGGGGCAGGCGGCAGACGAACCCGTGCAGGAGGCCGAACGCGGCGCCCGCTAGGGCGGCGACCGCCACGCCCGCCCAGGGCGAATTGGTCAACACGGCGGTGCCGTAGGCGGACATGGCCCCGAAGACCAGGGTTCCCTCCAGCCCGAGATTGATCCGCCCCGAGCGCTCGGTGATGGTCTCACCGAGGCTGACGAACAGGAACGGCGTCGAGACGCGGATCGCCCCGCCGATCACCGCGATCAGGACGGACCAGAGACCGAGATCCTCGCTCATCGCCCACCCCTCATGCCGGCCCCGCGGGGGTCGATCCCCGTGCCGTCTCGCGCTCGGTTGCCCGGGATTTGGCCGCCCAGAGATGCGGGTTGAACAGCTTGAACCGGCCGTAGAGCGTTTCGCTCATGAGCACGACGAGGAAGAGCAGGCCCTCCAGCACCAGGACGGTGGCGTCGGGGAGCTGCATTCGCCGCTGGATCAGGCCGCCCGAGGCCTCGATGCCGCCGAGCAGGAAGGCCACCGGCACGATGGCGATGGGGTTCTGCCGGGCGAGGAACGCCACGAGGATGCCGGTGTAGCCGTAGCCGGCTGCGAGCGTGCCGTTGGCGGTGCCCTGCACGGCGACCACCTCGAAGAAGCCGGCGAGCGCCGCGAAGGCGCCGCCCAGGACCGTGAAGCCGACGATGAGCCGGCCGACGGGCAGTCCCTGGATCTGCGCCGCCCGCACGTTGCCTCCGGCGATGCGGGCCGCGAAGCCGAGGGTCGTCCGGTCCATGAGCAGGTAGGCGGCCAGGCACGCGATCACGCCGCAGCCCAGCCCCCAATGCACGCCGATCCCCGGCATCGGACCGAGCATGAAGGCCTCGCCCACCGGCAGGGTCGAAGGCTTGTTCAGGCTCGTCGGATCGCGCAGCGGACCCTCTATGAGATGGTTGGCGACCGCGATGGCGATGTAGGACAGGAGCAGACTGGAGATGGTGGCGTTGACGCCGCGATAGGCCTGGAGCCAGCCCACCGCACCGATCCAGACCGCTCCGACGAGGGCCGCCGCCAGCGCCATTAGGGGGATCACGAGCGGCACCGGCAAGGCGGCGAGGGGCTGGGCGGCGGCCGCCGCGGCGAGGCCGCCGAGCACGATGGCGCCCTCGCCGCCGATCACCACGAGACCGAGCCGGGCGGGGAGGGCGACGCACAGGGCGGCGAACAGCAGGGGCGCGGCGCGCTGCAGGCTGTTGCCGAGCGCGAAGGCCGAGCCGAAGCCGCCGCGCCAGACGATCTCGACGAGTTGGACCGGCGACTTGCCCATGGCGGCGAGGAAGACACCGAACAGCACGAAGCCCGTCACGGCGGCGGCCACGGGAATCGCCACCGCCTCCGCGCGGCGCGCCAGCCAGGCGCGGACCTGGAGGCCGGCCGAGGGGCGCGCCGGGGCGGCGCTCAGCTCCGAAGGGGCGGCCTGCGCGACCACGCGTCAGGGTCTCCCGTGTGCGATCGGGGACGTCACCCGAGGCCCGATCGGCCCGGCGCTCATACCGAGCCCTTCACGCCGGCGACGAGGTAGTTGGTGCTCTCGAGTTCGGGCGCCTTCTCCGGGTAGGCTTGGCCGGCGGCCAGGATTTCCTTCCCGGTGTTGTCCTTGAGCGGTCCCTTGATGATGGCGTAGCCGCCCGTCATCATCTCGACCTTGACCGCGTCGGCATTCTTGCGAGCCGCCTCGCTCACGCCGGGGCCGTAGGGGCTCATCTTGACGTAGCCGTCCGCGAGCCCGCCGCGCACGAAGTTCTGCGGCACGCGGCCGGCCTGCATCGCGGCGATGAAGTCCTTGTAGATCGGCAGCCAGTTCCACTCCGCGCCGGTGAGATACTTCTGCGGGGCGAGCGGCGACTGGTCGACGTGGTAGCCGCAGACGAAGGCCCCGCGCCGGGAGGCGGTCTCGACCACCACCTTCGGGCTGTCGACGTGGCAGGTGACCACGTCGGCGCCGCCGTCGATGAGCGCGTTTGCGGCCTCGGCCTCCTTGACCGCGAGCGACCACTCGCCGGTGAAGATGACCTGACAGGTGATGGACGGATCGACGCTCTGGGCCCCGAGCAGGAAGGCGTTGATGTTGTTCAGCACCTGCGGGATCGGCTTGGCGCCGACGAAGCCGAGCTTCTTCGACTTCGACGCATGCGCCGCCACGATCCCGTTGAGGTACTGGCCCTGGGCGATGTAGCCGAAGTACGAGCCTGCGTTCTTCGGATCCTTGTCCGTCCAGAGGCCGCCGCAATGCCGGAACTGGATCTTGGGGTTCTTCTTCGCCTGGGCGAGAAGATACGGACTGTAATAACCGAACGAGGTGGGGAACAGCAGCGTCGCCCCGTCGAGGTTGATCATGCTCTCCATGGTCTTCTCGACGGCGTTGGTCTCGGGGACACGCTCCTCCTCGGTGATTTCGAGGCCCGGCATACCCTTGAGCGCCTTCGCGGCCTGGGCGTGGGCTTGGTTGTACCCGTAATCGTCCTTGGGCCCGACGTAGATGAATCCGACGGTCAAGGCACCGGCGGCCCGCGCACGACCGGAGGGCAGGAGCCCGAGCGACAGGGCGCCGGCTCCGGCGAGAAAATGTCTGCGAGAGAAAGGGCGTGCGGTCACGGCATCCGTTCCATTCGACTCGCATGGTTGCGATGGAACGAAACCTAAGCCGTACCCCAATGGAGAGAAAGCCAAGACTTTCGGCAGTGCGATGATGGCGTTTGCTCTACGCGCATCAGCAATTGGACAGACCAGGCGCTCAAAATGACGGCCGTGTATGCACGGTTTTTGGCCACGCAAGGGACACGCTTCCAGTTCCGTCGAAGGGCGTCCGGAAATGGAAGGGCCGGCAGGCCTATGGAAGCCGCCGGCCCAAACCGAGACGAGGATCGATGTCTCTCACACGCGGACTTCCACGCCGTCGCGCACGTCACGCAGACCGGTTGCGGGATCGGCTGCCTTCAACGCCCGCGCTGCGGCAGGGCGCCCCTCACCGAACCGGTGACGTCCGCATCCGCAGCACCGGACCGTCCGGGCACCGGGTGGGACAAGCGGCCCGTGTAGGCGTGGAAGTTCCGGTCGGCGGCCCGTCCCTCGAGGCCGCCCGGTGCGGTCGCGGCAGGAATCCCGGCCGGGGCAGTGTAGCTCTGCGCGAGAGCGGCGCTGGAGAGGGCAAGACCAAGGGCGGCGCCCACGAGGATACGTACGGTCATGGTTGGGTTCCCGAGTGCGGAGCCGCGGTCCGATAGAAGGCGGAACGGCTCGCTGAGTTCCCAGAATTTGTGCAGCAACGCATCAAAAAGCAACATTCCGTGCGCAAGGCGTGTGCATCATGTTGATGCACACGCCTTGATTCGATGTCCCTCCGGTAAAAACTCGCGAGAATAAACCGAGTTCGGGCAGTTACTTGGACGCCAGTGCCGCCTTTTGTGCCAGGTCCTGCCGCCGCTGGCACGCATCTTTCGGCACACCGCATCTCCGAGAAGCATCAGGCGACGGGAACGCTCGGCGTTCCAGGGAATGCCCACCCGGAGGGCACCCAAGGGATCGCACCGCGCGAAGGGGCACGGCGCGGGCGGGACCCGGAGCTTACGCCGGGAACACGGTCGGCCCTTCCTCAAGTACGTTGGAATCGACCCGAACGGCTTCGCTCACGGACGGATCGCGGCTCAGCCCCGCCCGATCGTCGCCTCGATCTGCCCATGGGGCTCGTCGGTCGGCAGGAACACGGTTCCGGGATTCTCCAGGCCGAACGGCGTCAGGTTGATGGGAATGTAGTGCTTGTTCGGCATGGAAAAGCCGATCTCGGCGATCTCCGGGATGGCCGCGAGGACCGCCTCTCCCATGCGGTACATGCTGTCCTGAACGCTGGCGCTGTAGGTGGTGCCGAACACGTCGATCAGGATATCGAGCACCCGCGCGTTGGTGGCCGTGGTGTCGGCGGGGGCGGCCGCCCAGGACCAGGTGGCGTCCATGGCGGTGGCGGCGATGCGGTCCGTCGCGTCCGGCAGGGTGCGGTACCCGTCGTCGACGAAGTCCGCCCAGCCCGATTGCGTGGTCTTCATGAAGGTGAAGCCCCGCAGCCCTGAGCGGAGCACGCTCCCTTCGCGGCGGGCCGTCAGGGCGACGTAGCCCGTCCCGTTGCCGTCGAGGGTGAAGACGTGCCCATGCGGCGCGCCCCCGATGGAACGCCGCAGCCAGCGTGTTTCCGAACCCTCGATCCGCATCTCCTCGATCTGCGGGTACGCCTCGAGGAACGTGGCGGCGACGACCTGGACGAAGGCCTCCGCGTCGAGGGCGAGGTTCCGGGCCGCGACCACGTTGACGATGTTCTTCACGCTGTCGGTGGCGACGCAGGCGCGGTTGTCGGCCCCGGTCCAGGCGGCGTCGAAGGCCCCCTTCATCAGCACCGTGAGGGAGAGTTCGCGCGGGGTGTGACGATCCCCGTCGCGAACGAGCCGCATCACCCGCACGCGGCCCTTGCCGTATTGGGAGGCGGTCAGGGGCATGGTCTTCTCTCCATGTGCGATCGGGAATCGAGGGGACGGCACGACGCTCCCGGCGCGCGCGCGAGACTCGCCGGTGCCCGCCTCGCGCGCAACGGCGCAGCCGAGGGTTCGTCGGGGACGCTCAATGCTCGGAGGCGGTCGCCTGCCGCCGGGCCGCCGCCCGCGACGCCCCGGCACCGGCGAGGCCGTTGAAGAACAGGTTCAGGGTCACCGCCGCGATGGCGCAGAGCAGGATGCCGGATTCGAGCAGCGGGTGCAGGGCATGCGGCATCTGCCTGAAGAAGGCCGGTGCGACCAGCGGGATCATGCCGAACCCGATGGACACCGCGACGACGAACAGGTTGTTGCGATTGCGGGCGAAATCGACCGCGCCGAGGATGCGCACCCCGGTGGCGCCGACCATCCCGAACATCACCAGGCCGGCCCCGCCCAGGACGCATTGGGGCACCGCCTCCACGAGGGCTGCGAGCTTCGGAATCAGGCCGAGGCCCAGCATGATGCAGCCGCCGACGACGGCCACGTTCCGGGTCCGCACCCCGGTGACGCCCACGAGCCCGATGTTCTGCGAGAACGAGGTGTAGGGAAACGTGTTGAAGACGCCGCCCAGGATGGTGCCGAGGCCGTCGCCGCGCAGGCCCCTGGTCAGGCGCGCCTCGTCCACGGGATCGGCGCAGATCTCGGCGAGCGCCAGGAACATCCCCGTCGACTCGATCATCACCACGATCATCACGATGCAAAGGGTGACGATGGAGACGGGATCGAAGGTCGGGTACCCGAAGGCGAAGGGGCGCACCACGTCGAACCAGGACGCCTTGGCGACGTGGCCGAGATCGACCAGACCGAAGAACGCCGCCACGATCGTCCCGGCGACGATGCCGATGAGCACCGAGGCCGAATTGACGAAGCCGGTGCCGTAGCGGGTGATCGCCAGGATCACGCCGAGCACGAACGTGGCGATGGCGAGAAAGAGCGGGGCGCCGTAGTCGGGATTGCCGACCCCACCCGCGGCCCAGTTGACGCCGACCTTCATCAGCGAGACGCCGATCACGAGGATGATCGTGCCCGTCACCACCGGCGGGAACAGCGGCAGCAGCCGTCCGACCAGGGGGCTCGCGAGGAACGCGAACAGGCCCGCGGCGATCACGGCGCCGTAGATTCCGGTCAATCCGATGGCGGGGTTGGTCCCCATGGCGACCATGGGCGTGACGGCGGCGAAGGTGACGCCCATCATCACCGGCATCCGCACCCCGACGCCGGGCAGGCCCCAACTCTGCACCAGCGTTGCGAGACCGCACGCGAACAGGTCGGCGCTCACCAGCATCGCCACCTGGTCGGGGGCGAGATTCAGGGCACGGCCGACGATCAGGGGGACGGCGACGGCGCCCGCATACATCACCAGGACGTGCTGCAGCCCGAGCAGGCCGAGGGCGACGGTGGGCACATTCGCCGCGGCCGCGGGCGGTGCGCTGCCGGTCGGGCTCAGGACGGCATCGGGCGGGGCCGCGATCGTCGTGGCGCTGTTCATGGTCGACACCTCTGCCGCGACGCGCAGATCCCTCACCGGGGATGCCGGTTCCAAGAGCGCAAACCGTGTGCCAGAGGCCGAAGCGCTTGCCTCGGGCACGGCATGTGGCCCGTTGCCTGCACCCCTCCGCCCTGCGATGCGTCACCATCGCCCGCCTCAAAGGAGACCCGGCCGTCATGCCCACGACGCTCGCAGATCTGAACGAAGCCCCGGCCACCGAATTCGTGGCGGTGCTCGGCGCCGTCTTCGAGCATGCCCCGTGGGTCGCCGAGGCGACCGCCGCGCAACGGCCCTTCGGCACCGTCGAGGCCCTGTTCGCCGCCATGCGCCGGGCGGTCGAGGGTGCCCCGGACGCCCGGCGGCAGGCTCTCCTGGCGAACCATCCCGAACTCGCCGGACGCGCCGCCCGCTCCGGGGACATCGCCCCCAATTCCATCGCCGAGCAGGCCGCAGCGGGCCTCGATCGCCTGTCGGAGACCGAAGCCGCCCGTTTCGCAGCCCTCAATGCGGCCTACCGGGACAAGTTCGGGCTGCCCTTCATCCTGTGCGTCAAGCGGCACGGCCGGACCTCCCTGCTGGCGAGTTTCGAGGCTCGGCTGGCCGCGTCGCCGGAGGAGGAGCAACGGACGGCCGAGGCCGAGGTGATGCGGATCGCCGCGATCCGCCTGAACGCCCTGGTGACGGGCGCGGGGCCGTTGTCCACGACGGGCCGGATCTCGACCCATGTCCTCGACACCGTCCAGGGGAAGCCCGCCGCCGGGGTGGCCGTGACGCTCGTCGAGTTCATCTCGGACACGGACATTGCCGTCGTCGCCCGCGCGGTGACCAACGCGGACGGCCGCACCGACGCGCCCCTGATCCACGGGCGTCCCGTGCCGCGGGCGACCTACGAGCTCCGCTTCGCACTCGGAGACCACTTCCGGCGGATCGGGCCGGCGCTCGGCCTCGATCTGCCCGAGCCGCCGTTCCTCGACATCGTGCCGCTGCGCTTCGGCGTCGGCGATCCGGAAGGCCATTATCACGTGCCCCTGGTGGCGACGCCCTGGAGCTATCAGACGTATCGGGGAAGTTAGCGTACCTCACCAGATTCCCGGTCGCAGCCGGTTCTCGCCTGGAGCACGGCGGCGCAGCGGGCGTTTGGTGAGAGGCACTCGAGGCCGGGCCGGCATGGCTATTGCTGTGCTCCGATCCGCAAACCCGGCCCAGGGCCGGCGGCAGGAGCGTATCCGATGCGTCCGTCCCGAATCATCTGCCTCGGCCTTCCCATGATGGGTTGGCTCCTCGCAGGATGCCTGTTCGGCGGTGGCGTCCTCGGAGTGGCACCCGAAGCCCGGGCGCAAGCCAGCCTGACGCCTCCGGCCGGTCAATCGCGCCTCACGGCCCCGGGCGGCCTTCGCGGACGAGCGATCCGCCGCCACAGAACGCATCGTCGTCGCTGACCCGGCGGAACCGCCAGGGCCGCGTTCCGTCGCCTCGACAGAAACCTGCTTCTCCCCTTCGACTGACCTGGAAGGTACCCGATCATGCGCCTGACGATTTCGGTCCTCGCCCTGTGCGGGGTGTTCGGCCTAGCCGGCCCGGCACTCGCCCAATCCGTGGGTGCCCCGGCCGGCAGCGACCCCGCCACGGCTCCCGGCGGCACCGAGGGCCGCGCCGGCCCCCGGAACGAGCGGGAAGCGATTCGAAGCGGCGATGCCATTCCGGCCCCACCCGGCATCGGCGAGCCGATTCTCCCGCCATCCGGCATCCCGACGTCCGACCGGCCGCCGGCACCGCGCCCCTGATCCGTCGCCGGTAAGATCAAGAAGCCCGCCGGAGCGATCCGGCGGGCTTCCGCGCGTCCGATGGCGCGCTACTGCGTGAGCTTGTCGTCGATGCCCTTCACGTACCAGTTCATGCCGAGGATCATCGGGTCGGGTGCGGTCTCACCCGCCTTCACCGCGACGGTTCCGTCCTGCTTCAGCACCGGCCCGGTGAACGGGTGGATCTTGCCGTCGGCGATGGCCTTGGTGGTCTCTTCGGCCATGGCCTTCACGTCGTCGGGCATGTTGGTGAAGGGCGCCAGCACCACCATGCCGTCCTTGATCCCGCCCCAGGTGTCGCCGCTCTTCCAGGTGCCGTCGAGGACGGCCTTCGCCTGGGCGATGACGTAGCCGTTCCAGTCGTCGGTGATCGAGGTGAGCTGGGCCTTCGGGGCGAAGCGGAACTGGTCGGAGGACTGGCCGAAGGCGAGCTTGCCCTGCTTCTCGGCCTCCTGCAGGGGGGCCGCCGAATCGGTGTGCTGGGTGAGGATGTCGGCGCCCTGGGCGAGCAGGGCCTTGGCCGCCTCCGCCTCCTTGCCCGGATCGAACCAGGTGTTCACCCAGACGACCTTGATCTTGATGTTCGGGTTGACCGACTGCGCCCCGAGCATGAACGCGTTGATGCCGCTCACCACTTCGGGGATCGGGAACGAGGCGATGTAGCCCACGGTGCCGGATTTCGAGAGCTTGCCGGCGATCTTCCCGCACACGTAGCGGCCCTCGTAGAAGCGGGCCGAGTAGGTCGCCACGTTGTCGGAGCGCTTGTAGCCGGTGGCGTGCGCGAACTTCACCTTCGGGAATTTGCGGGCGACCTTCAGGGTCGGCTCCATGAAGCCGAACGAGGTGGTGAAGATCAGGCCGGCGCCGGAGCGGGCGAGCTTCTCGATGGAGCGCTCGCTGTCGGCCTCGGGCACGTTCTCGAGGAAGGTGGTGTCGACGGTGTCGGGCATCGCCGCCGCCAGCGCCTTGCGGCTGAGGTCGTGCTGGTAGGAATAGCCGAAATCGGCGACAGGCCCGACATAGACGAAGCCGACCTTCAGCTTGTCGGCCGCGGAGGCCTGCCCGGTCAGCACCGGTCCGGCCGCGAGGACCGCGCCCAGGACCGCACCGCCGAGTCTCATCAACCTACCCCGCATGGTGGTGTCCTCTTCGATCCGTTGTGGGCCAACTTCGGCGTGCCGTCGTGGAAGCGGGTCACCGGCTCGGCGTGAAGACGCGTCCGAGGGCGGCGGGCGCCAGCGAGCCGCCCTGGCGCCGTCCCAGGGAGAGCAAGACCAGGGCCAGGATGGTGGCGAGGTAGGGCAGGGCGGAGAGGAGCTGGCCCGGCAGGCCGAGCCCGGCGGCCTGGGCGTGAAGCTGGAGCACCGTCGCCCCGCCGAACAGGAGCGCGCCGGCCGCGACCCGCAGGGGCCGCCAGGAGGCGAACACCACGAGGGCGAGCGCGATCCAGCCGCGGCCCGCCGTCATGCCGGGCGACCAGAAGGGCGTGTAGGCCAGCGCCAGATAGGCCCCGCCGAGCCCGGCGCAGGCGCCCCCGAACAGGACGGACAGGAAGCGGACCCGGCGCACCTTCAGCCCGAGGGCATGGGTCGCGACGGGGTCGTCGCCGATGGCGCGCAGAGTCAGGCCCGCGCGGGTGCGCCAGAGGAACCACGACACGGCGGCGACGAGGGCGACCGCCGTGTAGACGAACGCATCCTGCCCGAACAGCAGCCGGCCGATCCCGGGCAGGTCGGTGAGGCCGGGGATCGCCAGGTGGGGCGCCGGATCGCGCTTGATGCCGACGTAGTTCGCCCCCACCAATCCCGACAGGCCGAGACCCAGGATGGTGAGCGACAGGCCGGAAGCGACCTGGTTCGCCGCGAGCCCGACGGTGAGGAGGCCGAACAGGGCGGCGAGGCCGAGGCCCGCTCCCGCACCGCCGAGCGCCCCCAGAAGGGTCGAGCCGGTCTGCATCGCCACCGCGAAGCTGACGGCCGCGCCGAAGATCATCATGCCCTCGACGCCGAGGTTGAGCACCCCGGAGCGCTCGGCGACGAGTTCGCCGAGGCCGGCGAGGATCAGGGGGGTCGCGGCCGCCAGGACCGTGACGAGCACCATCTGGACGATGTCGAGGGTCATGACCGGCTCCGGTCCTGTTCGCGCGGGCTCACGACGCCGTGCGGCCCGACGGCCCGCCGGGCACGATCCGGACGTGGTAGCGGGCGAACACGTCGGCCCCGAGGACGAGGCCGAGGAGCAGGCCCTGGAAGGCGCGGGTCAGGTCGAGGGGCAGCTTCAGGTCGATCTGCGCGCCCTCGCCGCCGATGGTGGTGAGCGCGATGACGAGGGCGGCGACGAGGATACCGGGCGGCGAGAGCCGGCCGAGAAAGGCGACGATGATCGCCGTGAAGCCGTAGCCCGGCGAGATCTCGGGCTGGAGCTGCCCGATCTTCCCCGCCACCTCGACGATGCCGGCGAGGCCCGCGGCCCCGCCAGAGATGGCGAAGACCGACAGGGTCAGGCGCGCATCGGAGAAGCCGGCGAAGCGCGCGGCCCGCGGGCTCGCGCCGACGACCCGCACCGCGAATCCGAACAGGGTGCGGGCCAGCACGAAGGTCGCCAGCCCCACGGCGGCCAGGGCGACGAGCACGCCCGCATGCAGGGTCTCGCCCTCCATGAGGTAGGGCAGGCGCGCGGCCGGATCGAACCCGACGCTCTGGGGAAAGTTGTAGCCCGCCGGGTCGCGCAAGGGGCCGCGGACCATGTAGTCGAGCAGGAGCTGGGCGACGTAGACCAGCATGAGGCTCGTCAGAATCTCGGAGACCCCGAGGCGGACCTTCAGCACGGCCGGGATCAGCGCGTAGGCGGCCCCCGCGAGGGCTCCGGCGGCGAGCATGGCGGGCAGGATCCAGGGGGCGTCGCCCGATCCGTGCGTCGCCACGCCGACCCAGCCACCGGCCAATCCGCCGACGACGAACTGGCCCTCGGCGCCGATGTTCCAGAGGTCGGCGCGGTAGCAGAAGGCGAGCCCCGTCGCGATGAGGGCCAGGGGGGCGGCCTTGAGGACGATCTCCTGAAGCGACCACAGCTCGCTCAAGGGGGCGACGAAGTAGGTCACGAACGCCGCGCTCGGCGAGACACCGAGGGCCGCCACGGCGAGGCCGCCGATCAGAACCGCCGCGACGAAGGCCAGCGCCGGCGCGAGGATGTCGAGTACCGCGGAGCGGCGGGTGCGGGGCACGAGGTCGAGGCGCATGGGGTCTCCCGATCAGTGCGCGGGGGCCGGCGCCGCGTCGCTCGATCCGCCCATGAGCAGGCCGATGGCCTCGCGGGTCGTCTCGGCCGCGGGCACCGCCGCCGATAGCGTACCGTCGTGCAGCACGGCGATGGAACCGGCGAGCTCGAACAGTTCGTCGAGGTCCTGGCTGATGACGAGGATCGCGGCACCGCGGGCCGCGAGATCGATCACCGCCTGACGGATATGGGCGGCGGCGGCGGCATCGACGCCCCAGGTCGGCTGGTTGATCACGAGCGTTCCGGGCTCCGCCAGGATCTCGCGGCCGACCACGAATTTCTGGAGGTTGCCGCCCGACAGGGTGCCGGCGGCGGGATCGGGGCCCGCCTTGCGCACGTCGAAGGCCGCGATCACGCGCTGGGCGAGGGCACGGGCGGCCCCCGGACGAAGCAGACCGAACCGGGTCAGGGGCGCCGTCGAATGGCGCGACAGCAGGGCGTTCTCCGACAGGCTCATCGCGGGTGCCGCCGCGTGGCCGTTGCGCTCCTCCGGCACGAAGGCGGCGCCGAGGCGCCGGCGCGCGGTGATGCCGAGGTCCCCAGCGGGTGCCCCGTCGAGGCGCACGGAAGCCGGATCGGCCGCCCGCACCTCGCCCGACAGGGCCGCGAAGAGTTCGGCCTGTCCGTTCCCGGCGATGCCCGCGATCCCGAGGATCTCGCCGCCCGCGACGCTGAGCGAGACGTCGCGGAGCGCGGTGGCGTGCAGGCCGGGGGCGGGGAGGGCGAGGCGGTCGAGCGCCAAGCGCTCCCGGCAGACGGCTCCGCCCCCGCGCACGGTCACCTCGCGCACGGCGCTCCCCACCATCATCGCCGCGAGGGACCGGGCCGTCTCCTCCCGCGGATTGCAGGCGCCCACGACCTTGCCGGCGCGCAGGATGGTGGCACGCACGCAGAGCCGCCGCACCTCGTCGAGGCGGTGGGAGATGTAGAGCAGCGCCCGCCCCTCCGCGCGTAGACGCTCCAGCACGGAAAACAGCACCTCGGCCTCGCCCGGGGTGAGCACAGAGGTCGGCTCGTCGAGGATGACGAGTTTCGGATCCTGCAGCAGGCAGCGCACGATCTCGATGCGCTGGCGCTCGCCGGCCGAGAGCGACCAGACCGGACGGTCCGGCTCGAGATGAAGGCCGTAATCGATGCCGAGCTTGGCGATGCGGTCGGCCAGCGCCCGGCCGGAGAGATCCCGCGGCATGACGAGGGCGATGTTCTCGGCGACCGTGAGGTTCTCGCACAGGGAGAAATGCTGGAACACCATGCCGATCCCGAGCCGGCGGGCGGCGTCCGGGTTCGGCAGTTGCACGATGTCGCCCTGGTGCGTGACGACGCCCTCGCTGGGCTCCAGCAGGCCGTAGAGGATCTTCATCAGGGTGGATTTGCCGGCGCCGTTCTCGCCCAGCAAGGCGTGTATCTCGCCGGCCCGGATCTCCAGATCGACACCGTCGTTCGCCGTGAAGCCGCCGAACCGTTTCACGATGCCGTAGGCGCCGAACAGGGGCGTCGGCCCTGCCTGCGGGCGCGGCGAAGCGGAAGCGGAGCGGGCGGCTTCCATCCTCAGACGGCGCCGAACAGGTGCCGGGCCAACCGGCTGTGGTCTTCGCGCAGCCGACGCGTGTCGAGGCCGATCGGATGTCCGTCGATGACCCGCCATTGCCCGGCCACCATCACCCGGTCGGCCCGGTGGGCGCCGCAGAGCACGAGGGCCGCCAGGGGATCGTGCGCGCCGGAGAAGCGCAGCTCGTCCAGGGTGAAGAGGGCAAGATCCGCCTCGCGGCCCTCTTCCAGGCGGCCGATATCGGAGCGCCCGAGGCAGGCGGCGGAGCCCTCCGTCGCCCAGCGCAGGGCGTCGAGATGCGTGACCTTCTCGGCGCCGTAGGTGAGGCGGTTCAGCATCAGGGCGTGCCGGACGCCCTCCATGAGGTTCGAGCTGTCGTTCGAGGCCGAGCCGTCGACCCCGAGCCCCACGGGGGAGCCGGCGGCCTCCAGTTCGCAGGTCCGGCATTGGCCGGACGCCAGGGTCATGTTCGAGGTCGGGCAATGGCACACGCCGACCCCCGCCTTACCGAGGCGGGCGACCTCGTCGTCGTTGAAGTGGATGCCGTGGGCGAGCCAGGCGCGCGGGCTCATCCATCCGACCTCCTCGAGGTAGTCGACGGGGCGTTGCCCGAACGTCGCGCGGCAGTAGGCGTCCTCGTCCAGGGTCTCGCCGAGATGCGTGTGCAGGCGGCAATCATGGCGCTCGGCCAGCGCCGCGCTCTCGCGCATCAGCCGCTTCGTCACGTTGAAGGGCGAGCAGGGGGCCAACCCGATCTGCACCATGGCGCCGGGGTTCGGGTCGTGGAACAGGGACAGCACCCGCTCGCTGTCGGAGAGAATCGTGTCGTCGTCCTGCACGAGGGCGTCCGGCGGCAGGCCGCCGTCGCGCACCGACAGACTCATGGAACCACGGGTGACGAAGGCCCGGATGCCGAGGGCCCTCGCCTCCTCGACCTGGATGTCGACGGAGGCTTCGAGTCCTTTCGGGAACAGGTAGTGGTGATCCCCCGCCGTGGTGCAGCCCGACAGGAGCAGTTCGGTGTAGGCGAGGCGCGTGGCGAGGCGGAAGGCCTCCGGGGTCAGCTTGTCCCAGACGGTGTAGAGGGCCTGAAGCCAGGGAAACAGCGGCTTGTTGATCGCCAGCGGATGGGCGCGGGTCAGGGTCTGGAAGAAGTGGTGATGGGTGTTGACGAGGCCGGGGATCACCACGTGGCCCGCGGCGTCGAAGGTCTCGTCGACGGGCGCCGCCGGCTGGCCGCCCGAGGGCACGCGCTCCACGATGCGCGTCCCCTCGACGACGAGGCCGCCGGCCGCATCCTCCGCGAGGATCGCCAGGGGGTTCCTGATCCAGAGACGATGGGTCCCGGCCTTGTGCGCGTTCATTCCGACTCCCGATTCCACGCGATGTCCCGAGGGGAGCATATTCCAGGCCGCCCCGGGGCTTCTCAGAAGATGTGGAACGCGATGCCGGCAAGGAAGCTCTTTTCCTCGGTCCCCTTGAAGGTCGTGCGCTCCACGTTGCCGAACTTGTTCAGCCAGTACTGGAAGCCCACGAAGGCATCGAGCTTGTTGGGCTGGTTCCAGATCATTTTACCGACATCGAGCACGAGGTTCGTGCGCGACAGGAACTCGACGCCGGTTCCGGGATAGTAGCCACCCGGATAATTGAACGCGTCCCGGATGCCCTTGCCCTTGGGCATGACGATGTTGTTGAAGCCCGCGAGGCTCAGGGGAACGTTCGGAAAGAAGGTGATCGGAAAGTTGTAGACGATCTCGAATTCGGGGACAGTGTCGAAGCTGACGTCGCGGTCGCCGCCGATATTGAAGCCGTTCCGGTTCCATTCCTTGTAGGCGTGGGCGCTGATGTTGAGGAAGCCGGCGGGCACGTCGACCGAGAAGGTCAGGCCGCCGACGACGTCGCGCTTCTTCGGCCCGAACGCGGTGTTCTTCGTGTTCGCGTCGAACCCGAAGGCGAGCGAGACGTCCTTGACGAGGCCCGGCACGGTGAAGGCCTTGGTGCCGGTCAGCGCGTTCAGGCTGAGCGTGCCGCGATAGAGGCCGTAGGCTTCCGTGGCCCCGTTGTCGTACTGCGCGAAGCCGCCCGGGGCGTTGGTGGTCCCGGCCGGGTCCTGCGAGGTCGATTTCAGGATGTCGAGGGAGAAGAAGTTCGTGCCGTACGCCCAGGCGTCGGCGTGCGAGATGTTGGTGATGTATTTCGGAATGTCGCGGTTGCGGAAGCCGCCATCCGCCCGCTGGATCTGCACGCCCGGCTCGGCCGCGGGGAACTGGTAGCGAAAGCTCACCTGCGTGTCCGAGAACAGGAAGAAGGACGGCTCCCTGAGGGGTGCTGCCTCCGCCACGTTGAGCTTTCTGGTCTCGAGATCGGCTGCCATGCAGGCCCCGGTCATGCTTGCCCCGGTCATGCTTGCCCCGACCGTGGCGAGCGACAGAGCCGCAGCCGTGAACGTCCTTGCGAACATCGTTCGTCCCCCTGAACCTGCCAATGCTGTTCGGGAGACCGCAACCGGTGTGCCATGGCCCGCCCTTGGTCGGACGCCGGAGCCGGCCGTCACATAACCGCAACACATCTCCATAGACCCGGCCAGCGGGTCATGTTGCGGGGCGAGTGAAACTCGTCTCTATCATCGGTGGCGTGCGCGGCCCCGTACCGGTGGCGCATCGGGAACCCGAGACCACAGTGCCAGCGTCCCCAACCCGCTCCGAGAGCCTGTCCGACGCCATCGCCGACGCGATCCTGTCGGGGGAGTTCGCGCCCGGCACCCATCTCGACGAACAGGTCCTGGCCAAGCGCTTCGGCGTGTCGCGCACACCGGTGCGCGACGCCCTACGACTCCTCAACGGAACCGGCCTGATCGACCTGCGTCCACGCCTGGGCGCGACCGTGCGGACGATCACGCCGGACGAACTCGACATGCTCTTCATCGCCATGGGGGAGATCGAGGCGACCTGCGCGCGGCTCTCGACTTTGAGCATGACACCGGCCGAGCGCGGGCAGCTCCGGATGCTGCACGAGCGCATGGGCAGCCTCGCCGAGGCGAACGACCACGACGCCTATGTCCTCGCCAATGCGGACTTCCACAGCCTTCTCTACGTGGGTGCGCACAACAGCGTGATCGACGAGATCGCCCGCAACCTCCGGCGGCGGCTGACGCCGTACCGTCGCGCCCAGTTCCAGGCACCGGGGCGGCTCGCCCGCTCGCATGCCGAACACGGCCTCGTTGTCCGGGCCGTGCTCGCCCGCGATGCGGCGGCCGCGAACTCCGCGATGCTCGTCCATATGAGCGTGGTCGAGGACGCATTCGAGGCGCTCGATGCCGGAAGTGCCGCCGCGCGCGAAGCGGCCGGAGAACGGGCTCGGGACCGCCTGAAACGCCGCGCCCCGCCGATTCGCGCGAGCCGGGCGCGCGCCCAGCGCTGACGTCTCCGGCGTCGGATCCCGCATCCCGGCGATCTGCCCATGGGGTGGCCAGGAGAGACGAAACTTCGCGCACCGCTGTGTGTGGTTTGGGCACGCATTTCGGCCAGATTGCATACATGCTTCGAGGCCGTGATTCCCGGTCGCGAGAGATCCGCGCATGCCCAGCCTTCTCGACGCCGAGCCGTCGCCGCTTCCCTTCGAGGCGTCGCGCACGGCCCTCGTCATCATCGACATGCAGCGCGATTTCCTCGAGCCCGGCGGCTTCGGAGAGAGCCTCGGCAACGATGTCTCCCTCCTCGCCGCCGCCGTGCCCCCATGCCGGGCCGTGCTCGACGCGGCGCGTGCCGCAGGGCTCCTCGTCGTGCATACACGGGAGGGCCATCGCCCGGATCTCTCCGACGCGCCGCCGGCCAAGCTGGAGCGCGGCGAACCCACGGCGCGGATCGGTCAGCCCGGGCCGATGGGACGCATCCTGATCCGCGGCGAACCCGGTCACGGCATCGTTCCCGCCCTGGCGCCGCAGGATGGCGAGCCGGTGATCGACAAGCCCGGCAAAGGCGCGTTCTACGCCACCGAACTCGCCGACGTGCTCGCGGCCCGGGCCATCGCGACCCTGCTGGTCTGCGGCGTGACCACCGAGGTCTGCGTGCACACGACGGTGCGGGAGGCCAACGACCGCGGCTATCGCTGCGTCGTCATCGCCGATGCCTGCGCGTCGTACATCCCGGAATTCCACGAAGCCGGCCTCGCGATGATCACGGCGCAGGGCGGCATCTTCGGCTGGGTCTCCGACGCGCACCGGGTCGTCGCCGCCCTGGAGGGGCGTGCCTCGGAAACGCTCGATTGAACCCTCTCGGCGGCGCGGACCGGGGGCCCGCCGGAACGAGATTCGCATGACCGCCATCGCCCAGACCAAGGAGGACGTTGCATGACGGAAGCCCCGGAGATCCCGGCCTTCGATCCCGAGGCCTACGCCTCGGCCGCATCCGGCATGCTCGCCCTGCCCATCGACCCCGCCTGGATGCCGGCGATCGTGGCCAACCTGCGCGTGCTGCACGCCGCGGCCGACCTCGTCGGCGCGTTCCCCCTGCCGGACGAGGCCGAAGCCGCCCCGGTGTTCGAAGCGTGAGGTCCGGGACCGTGAGCGAGCAGGATTGGAGTACGGCCTCGGCCGCATCGATCGCCGCGTCCGTCGCGAGCGGGGCGGTGAGCGCCCGGACGGTGGTCGCGGCGGCCCTCGATCGGATCGGCCGCGTCGATCCCGCCGTGAACGCCTTCACGGACGTCCTGGCGGACCGTGCCCTGGCCCGCGCGGACCGACTCGACGCGGCCCATGGACGGGGCGGGGCGCCCGGCCCCCTCGCGGGCGTCCCCTTCGCGGCAAAGAACCTGTTCGACATCGCCGGGCTGCCGACGCGGGCCGGGTCGCGGATCAACCGGGAGCGGGCGCCGTCGGAGGGGGACGCGACGCTGATCGGGCGCCTGGAAGCGGCGGGGGCGATCCTCGTCGGCGGGCTCAACATGGGCGAGTACGCCTACGATTTCACCGGCGAGAACTGCCACGACGGCAACACCCGGAATCCGCACGCGCCCGGACACATGGCGGGGGGCTCCTCCGGCGGTTCGGGCGGGGCGGTGGCGGCGGGCCTCGTGCCCCTGGCCCTCGGCTCCGACACCAACGGTTCGATCCGCGTGCCTGCCGCCTTCTGCGGCTGCTTCGGCTTGAAGCCCACCTACGGGCGCCTCAGCCGCGCCGGAAGCTTTCCCTTCGTCGGAAGCCTCGACCATCTCGGGCCGATGAGCCGCTCGACCCGCGATCTCGCCCTGGCGTACGACGCCATGCAGGGGCCGGATCCGGCGGATCCCGTCGCCACGGATCGGGCCGTCGAACCGACCGGTCCCGGCCTCGACGCGGGCGTGGGGGATCTGCGGATCGCCGTGGCGGGCGGGTATTTCGCCTCCGGCGGCGACGCGGAAGCCTTCGCGGCCGTCGCGGCCGTCGCCGACGCCCTGTCGGCGACGCGCACGGTCGAGATCCCGCAGGCGGCACGGGCCCGTGCGGCGGCCTACCTGATCACGGCCGCCGAAGGCGCCGCCCTGCATCGCGACCGCCTGCGGGAGCGGGCCGGCGATTTCGATCCGGCCGTGCGGGATCGCCTCATCGCCGGAATGATGCTGCCCGCGCCGTTCGTCGAGCGCGCCCAACGCTTCCGGCGCTGGTACCGCGCGGCCGTGCTCGACCTGTTCCGCGAGGTCGACGTGATCCTCGCGCCCTGCACACCCTGCCGGGCGCCGCGCGCGGGGCAGACAGCCTTCGTGCTCGACGGCGTCACGCTGCCGGTACGCGCCAATATCGGCCTGTTCACCCAGCCGATCTCGTTCATCGGCCTGCCCGTGGTCGCCGTGCCGGTCTGGCTCGACACGGGCCTGCCGCTCGGCGTGCAGGTCATCGCCGCACCGTGGCGCGAGGATCTGGCGCTCCGGGTCGCCCATCATCTCGAACGCGCGGGCGTCGTTCGCGCGCCCGTCGCCAATTTCGCGTGAGCCGCATGCCCATCGACGATCCCACCGTGAAAGCCGAGGTCGAGGCCGCGTTCGCCCGCTACGAGGCGGCCCTCGTCGGCAACGACGTTCCGACCCTGGAAGCGCTGTTCCACGACGATCCCCGCACCATCCGCTACGGCGGGGGCGAGAACCTCTACGGCATGGACGCGATCCGCGCCTTCCGCCGGTCCCGCTCGGCCGAGGGTCTGGCGCGCGATCTCTCCGGCACGGTCATCACCACCTACGGCCGCGATTGCGCCGTCGCGATGACGCTGTTCACGCGCCCGACGGCGCCCGATCGCATCGGGCGCCAGAGCCAGACCTGGGTCCGGTTCCCCGATGGCTGGAAGGTCGTCGCGGCCCATGTGAGCGTCATCGACGCCTGAGGCCGACGCCGCTCAGGCTCCGTCACTTCGCCGCGGCGGTGACGGCGCGGCTCCACGCCCCCTCGGGCGCTTTAACGATCACCGCCCGATCGGTGCCGCCGGCTTCGTGCACGCCGACGATGCGCTCGTATTCTCCCGGCGCCTCGGCGACGGGTGCGGACGGCACCGCGTGGTAGCGCCGGTCCGCATACACGAGGGCGTCCGCACCGGACGCCTCGCCGAGGCCGACCACCTCGCAGAACAGGACATCGTGGGTGCCGACGCGGCTCCGGCTCGCGATCCGGCATTCGAACGTCGCCAACGCGTCGGCGAGAACGGGCAGCCCGCGTGCGCCGGTGGACCAGCGTATGGCGGCGAAGCGCTCCGGCATCGACCGCTTGCCGCCGAAGGCGCCCGCGACGTGCTGCTGTCCGGCACCGAGGGTGTTGACGCACAGCCTCTCGGCCCGGTCGAAGACCGGATGGGCGGAGGACGCGCGGTTGAGGCAGACCAGCAGGGTCGGCGGCGCATCGCTGACGCTGCAGACGGCCGAGGCCGTGAAGCCGGCGCGCCCCCACGGCCCGTCGGTGGTGACGAGATGCACCGCGCTGGCGAGCCGCGCCATGGCATCGCGATAGGCGCCGGCCGCGACGGGCGCGTCGTCGGGTCCCTCGGTCCCGGTCATGTCGGTCGACTCCAAGTCCAAGCGCGGGTCCATTCGCGGGTCCATCGCCATCCGCGCCGTCACGGCCGATCGAGGAAGTGCAGGAGGGCCGTGGTGACCAGCTCGGGCCGCGTCACGGAATGGGCGTGCCCCCCATCGGGCGCGAGATCGAGGCGGGCGTTCGGCAATCCGGCGGCGAGCCGCTCCGACGCGGTGAACGGCACCAGCACGTCGTCGCGCGCGGCCATCACCAGGGTCTCGTGCGGCACCGCGCCGAGGCGTCCCGTCAAGTCGAACGCCTCCAGGGCGGCGATGCGCGCCAGAACGGCGTCGGTGCCGGGGAAATGCGCCAGCGCGTGGGCCTCGTCCGCCGCGAGCCGCTCCGCATTCTCCGAGATCCAGGGCGCCGGATACAGGAAGATCGCCTGGGCTCGGACGAAGGCCTCGGGACCGTCCCGCGTCAACAGGGCCTTCCGGGCCGCAAAGCAACGGCGGGTCGCCGGGTCGATGCTGTCCCATCCGTTGATGACGACGAGGCGCCCGACCCGTTCGGGGTGCGTCAGCGCCAGTTGCAGCCCGATCAACCCGCCGAGCGCGTGCCCGACGAGGTCGACCGATTCGATGGCGAGCCCGTCGAGGAGGACGAGCACGTCCCGCACCATGGCCGCGATGTCGTGGCCGGGCTCCAGGGGGCCCTGCGAGCGACCGGTGCCGCGATGATCGTAGGTGACGACGCGACGGCGTTCGGCCAGCGCCGGCATCTGCGGCGCGAAATAACCCGCCGCCCCGCCGAGCCCCGGCGAAAGCAGCACGGTTCGGCCGCCGGCCCGGCCATGGACCGCGTGATGGACCGCGTGATGGACCGGCACGGCCATCCCTCAGGCAGCCTTGCCGAGATGGGCCACCGAGGCGATCTCGACGAGCGCGTCGGGCTTCACGAGCCCGCACTGGATGCAGTAGCGCGCCGGCTTCTCGCCCGGAAAGTACGCGGCATACACGGCGTTGATCGCGGCGTAGTCGGCCCAGTCCTTCAGGAAGACGTGGTTGAAGGTGACGTCGTCCATGCCGCCGCCGGCGGCCTCGACCACGCCCTTGATCGTCTCGAGGACGTGGCGGGTCTGCGCGGCCGCGTCCCCCACATGGACGACGTTGGCCGCCGCATCGAGGGGCAGGGTGCCCGAGACGTAGAGCACGCCACCCGCCAGGGTTCCGGGCACGTAGGGCGCCAGCGGCTTGCCGGTGCCGGGGGGAATCACGACGGTCTTCGGCATTCTGGGAGGCTTTCGATTAAGAGTTACTCGGCGTTGCGGGGGGGCTCGGCGGCGAGCGCCTCGGCGAAGGCGCCGACGTCCGAGACCCAGCCGAAGAAGGTCTCGATGTTGAGGAGTGCCCCCGCCTGCAGGCTCGGCGGGCCGGCCTGATGGGTGGCGTCGGCCAGGACGATGCCGAAATATTCGAGGAAGAAGCCGTCGCGCAGGGTCGATTCCACGCAGACGTTGGTGGCGATGCCGGTGAAGATCAGGGTGCGGATGCCGCGGGCCCTGAGCATGCTGTCGAGGGCGGTGTTGGCGAAGCCGCTGTAGCGCGGCTTCGGCAGGACGATGTCGCCCGGCTCCGGCCTCAGCGCGTCGACCAGGGCGTAGTCCCAGGTGCCCTTGGCCAGGAGCCTGTGGTTCCTCTCCGGGTGCCGGCGCATGGTCTTGAGGGCGTTCGACTTGTGCCAGTTCGGCGAACCCGGACCGCCGGCCTCGACGTAATCGGCGTCCCAGCCGTTCTGGAACCAGATCACCAGGAGT
Organism: Methylobacterium sp. Leaf87; assembly: GCF_001422775.1. Lineage (NCBI taxonomy): Bacteria > Pseudomonadati > Pseudomonadota > Alphaproteobacteria > Hyphomicrobiales > Methylobacteriaceae > Methylobacterium > Methylobacterium sp. Leaf87. Next base: position 54,084 of record NZ_LMMI01000010.1, read on the forward strand.
CCCGCCGCCCGGGCGGCGGCGACGGCCGCGGCGATCCGCTCGACGACCGGGCCGGTCGCGGAAACGTCGAAGCCGGCGAGATCGAGGTAGCCGCCCCTCGTCGCGTAGGCGTTCTGCATGTCGACGACGATGAGCGCACTCGCGCCCGCGTCGAAGGCGATTGGCTCGGGCCGGGCGGGAAGCGTCACGCCGCCGACGCGGCCCGTCGCGTCGCGGTAGCCCGCCGGGATCTCGCCCCGCATCACGCCACCTGTGCCAGGGAGGCCGAGTCGCCCCGCGTCAGGGGCGCGACATCACCGGTGATGTGCCGACGCGTCTTCATCAGCGGCTGGATCTTCTGTCCGAACGCGTCGAGGCCCGCTAAGAAATCGTCGAAGACGAGGAGCACGCCCCCGGTGCCCGGCACGGTCATGACCGCGTCGAGGAGCCGCGCGATGGTGGCGTGGGAGCCGACCAGGGTGCCCATGTTGATGTTCACCGCGGAGGTCGGATCGGCCATCTGGCGGACGTTGGTGTCGGCCCCCGACTTGGTATCGGCCGAGCCCTGAACGCCGAGCCAGGCGATCGCCTCCCCGTCGGCGCCGGCCTTGTAATGCTCCCATTTGGCGTGGGCCGCTTCGTCGGTCTCGTCGGCGATGATCATGAAGAGCACGTAGGACGAGACCGCGCGGCCGGTCTTCGCCTTGGCGTCCTCCAGCCGCGCCACGGTGGGGGCGAAGGCGGTGGGCGTGTTGACGCCCTTGCCGAAGCAGAAATTGTAATCGGCATAGGTCGCGGTGAACGCCATGCCGGCGCCGCTCTGCCCGGCGCAGATGATCTTCATGTCGGCCTGCGGGCGCGGGCTCAGGCGGCAATCGTCCATCTGGAAGAAGTCGCCCTTGCGGTCGCTGCGGCCGGTCTCCCAAAGATCGCGCAGGATCTGCGCGTATTCCGAGAGATACTCGTAGCGCCGGGCAAAATATTCGTCGCCGGGCCAGAGGCCCATCTGCGCGTATTCCGGCTTCTGCCAGCCGGTGATCAGGTTGAGGCCGAAGCGGCCGTTCGAGATCGAGTCGATGGTCGACGCCATCCGGGCGACGATGGCGGGCGGCAGACACAGGGTCGGGGCGGTGGCGTAGAGCTTGATCCGGCTGGTGACGGCGGCGAGCCCCGACATCAGCGTGAACGATTCGAGGTTGTGGTCCCAGAACTCGGTCTTGCCGCCGAACCCCCGCAGCTTGATCATCGAGAGCGCGAAATCGAGGCCGTACCCTTCGGCCTTCAACGTCACCTGCTTGTTCAGCTCGAAACTCGGCATGTATTGAGGCGCGTTCTCCGAGAGAAGCCAGCCGTTGTTACCGATCGGAATGAAAACACCGATGCTCATCGGTTCGGCCATGGGTTCGGCCATGGGCTCGGCCTCAGTCTCGGCTTTGGGCTCGGTCATGGCACCCTCGCGTTCCGACGGCAGCATTGCGTGCCGCGACATGAGACCCGTCAAGTCTTCCGCCGTACGGCTTCGGACTCGACCGAAGTGGTACGGCACATCCTCAGGCTAGCTATTCGGACCAGATGGTCAAACTTCAAAATCAGGAAGTTTGACCATCTGCACAAACTCTCCGCGGCATGCGCGCGCGCTGTGCGGGTCCTGCCCATCGGAACGGCGAGAACGGCAGCGCTCGGACCCGGATCCGGCGACGCCGCCGAATCAGGCGAGTCCGAGGCCCGCCAGGATCAGTCTCTGGGTACTGGCCACGGTCCGCTCGAAGAAGGCTTCGTCCGACAGATCGTGCCCGGTGATCGCGTCGACCTGCACGGCGAAATCGGCGTAGTGCTGGGTGATCGCCCAGACCGAGAAGACGAGGTGATGCGGGTCGTGCGGCTGGATTCGCCCTTCGTCCATCCAGCCGCTCAGCACGGCGACCTTGGCGTCGACCAAGGCCCGCAGGGGGCCTTCGAGTTCCGCCCGCAGGAGCGGAGCGCCCTGGACGATCTCGAGGCAGAACAGGCGGGACGCCTGGGGTGCGTCGCGCGACAGGGTCACCTTCGCGCGGATGTAGGCCTTGAGCGCCTCAGCCGGCTCACTCCCGGAATCGAGGGCCTGAAGCGGATCGAGCCAGACATCGAGCACCCGTCGCAGCACGGCGACGTAGAGAGCCTCCTTCGAGGCGAAGTAATAGAGCAGGTTGGTCTTCGAGAGGCCGGCACGCTCGGCGATCTGATCGAGGCTCGCCCCATGCAGGCCAAGGGTCGAGAAGACCGCGAGGCCGGCATCCAGAACCGCGTCGCGCCGCAGCGCTCCGTCGCGCCGCCGACGCCGCACGGGCGCTGCCACAAAGCCGTCAGCCAATCCGCTCGCCTCCCGGGACGTCGCCCGGAGAGCCGGGCGCGTCCCCGTTCCTACCCGATCCCGTGCGGGCGCGACAAAGGGGACGCGAGGGCCGGAACGGTCGACCGCGCCGGATCAGGCGGTGAGGCCGAGGCGGGTGCGGGCCTGGGCCGGGCTCGCGACGGTCCGGCCGTGCCGCGCGATCGCCTCCACGGCGAGGCCCACGAGTTCGGCGTTGCCAGCGGCGAGCCGATCCTTGGTGAGGCGGATGTTGTCCTCGAGCCCGGTGCGGACGGCGTCTGCGCCGCGTGCCAGGGCCCAATCCATCACGGGCGCCTGATGGCGTCCGATGCCGGCGGCCGTCCACGTCGCCTTCGGCAGCACGCGGCGCAACTCAGCGAGCAGAATGTCGAGGAGGTGTTCGTCGGCCGGCATCGCGTTCTGCACGCCCATGACGAACTGGACGTGGGGCCGGTCGTCCATCAGCCCGGCCTCCACGAGGCGCCTGGCGCCGTGCAGGTGCGAGAGATCGAAGATCTCGATCTCGGGTCTCACCCCGAAACGCTTCATCCGACCTGCGAGATCGGCGACGAGGGCGGCCGGGTTCTCGTACACGATGGTGGGGAAGTTGACCGAGCCCGTCGAGAGCGAGGCCATGTCGGGGGCATGCTGGAGGGAGAGCCCCCGGCTCGCCGGGTCGCGTCCGCGCCCGCCGGTGGAGAACTGCACGATCATGCCCGGGCAATGCGTGCGCAGGCCCGCCTGGACGGCGGCGAACCGGTCTGGATCGGAGGAGGGGGTCTCGTCGTCGTTGCGGACATGGATGTGGGCCAGCGTCGCGCCGGCCTCGTAGGCGGCATGGGTCGATTCGATCTGCTCGGACACCGTGACGGGCAGGGCGGGATTGTCCGCCTTGCGCGGCACGGAACCGGTGATCGCGACGGCGACGACGACGGGCTGGCTCATGGCGTGGGTCTCCCTGCTTTCGTCAACGCGGCAGCGGGGCGTCGGATGCCGAAGGGACGCCCTACCGTCACCCGACAGGGGGAGGCCGACGGCAGCGGTGGCCTCGGGGCCGGCGGAGACGTAAAGGCGGGCTTGGCAAGCCGCGACGGGACCTGCGCGTCCGTGCAACGGCCGTTGTCAGGACCCTTCAACGATGGAGCCTTCCATGAACGACACCATCCTGATCCTCAACGGCCCCAACCTGAACCTCCTCGGCAAGCGCCAGCCCGAGATCTACGGGCACGAGACCCTCGGCGATGTCGAAGCGCTCTGCCGGGCCGAGGCCGAGGCGTTCGGGCTCACGGTCGCCTTCCACCAGAGCAATGCCGAGCACCAGATCATCGACTGGATCCACCAGTACCGGGTCGGGTCGGCGGGGATCGTCATCAATCCGGGGGCCTTCACCCACACGTCGATCGCGATCCTCGACGCCCTCGCCACGTGCGAGGTTCCCATCGTCGAGTGCCACATCTCCAACGTCCACAAGCGCGAGGCCTTCCGGCACCATTCCTACGTCTCGCTCGCCGCGACTGCGGTGCTGGCCGGCTTCGGCACGCACGGCTACGTTCTGGCGGTTCGCCACATCGCCCATCTTCGCGGGTTGCAGGGCCAAGTCTGACGCGATCAGGCCGCCGCGCCCGGTCTTGAGCGGGTCGAGCGTCCTCGGGCACAAAAAGGCCGCGGCTTGCGGGTGGCTCCGTCGCCCATCGAAGTCACGCCGAAGCGATACGGGCGGCCGACCCCAGCCTCACGCCTATATCGGAAGTTCTTCCACCCAAGCCATGGCTTGACCCATGGCTTGGGTCGAGAGCCCTACGAAAACCTTGCCGGTCGAAAAACTTGGCGGAAGGGGTGTCCTTCATACTATCGTTCGCCCGCATCCGCTGAACGCCATAGAAATTCTTATTCTTCGATAGAATACAGAGACTTAGAAGAATTTCAGATCTGGTAACATTCGCTGGCGTACGCTACTATCCGCATCCTGTGTTGGGGCCGATGTTGGGGCCGAGATGATGTGGAGCGGTACGTGACGCGCGAGTTGAATCGGCTTAGCGCGCGTAAAGTCGCCTCTCTTGAGGAACCCGGTCGGCATGCAGACGGAGGCGGCCTCTACCTCTCGATCTCAAAGGATGGTCGAAGACGTTGGGTGTTTCTGTTCCGGTGGAAAGGAAAGTTGCGGGAGATGGGTCTAGGCACCCCACGCGACGTTCCGCTCGCCCGTGCGCGTGAGTCGGCGACGCGAGCGCGTGAACTTGTAGCAAGTGGAAAGGACCCGCTGGAAGCTAAGCAGGCGGAGCGCGAGGCGAAGACCTTCGGCATGCTCGCTGACGAATTCATTGAGGCAATGCGGGAGCAATGGCGGAACGATAAGCATGTTGCGCAGTGGCAAATGACGCTCAGGGATTACGCGGCGCCGTTGCGGTCGCTCCCCGTCGACGCGATCGGCACCGATGACGTAGTGCGCGTGCTGAAGCCGATCTGGTCGAAGAAGTCCGAGACAGCGTCTCGCCTCCGAGGACGGATCGAGCGCGTCCTAGATGCTGCTAAAGCGCAAGGCGCGCGCACGGGTGAGAACCCGGCTCGATGGCGTGGACATCTCGAACTCCTCTTACCCAAGCGGCAAAAGCTAACTCGCGGGCACCACAAGGCAATGGCCTGACGTGACTGGCTGGCTTTGGACCGGGCTGATTGAGAGGATCAGCCAGGACCGAAGGAGCTGGACATGCGGCGAGGTCAGAAGACGGGTGCGGAGCAG
>NZ_LMMI01000011.1:0-58217 GCF_001422775.1 Methylobacterium sp. Leaf87
CTGCGCTCGCCCGACCAGCTCCGCCGGCCAAGCTACCCGTGGCGGAACGGCCCACCGTGCACTAACTTTACCCTTGGACCACCTCGTGGGGGCCGATCAGGTTGGCATGTAATCATAATTTGGGAGTGCGAGACCCGAGACCTTGCGCGGGTGGCGGAACGCCTTTCAGAGTTCATTGGCGCGTCCCGAGAATAAGCAGGCTAAGGCGTTCCAGAACATCATCAGATGCCGTGAATCACGCCCGGTGGGCTTTATTCGACGCATTCTCGTGCATTGCGGGTGACAGGCCGGAGGAGTTCAGTACGGTAGGTCTCTAGTCGCCTGCGAAAGTCGTAGTTCTTCAACTCGCAAAGTCACCATTAAGGACGTCAGGCGCGGCCACCAACTCCCAAAACTTCCATCCCTACCGCGTGCCGTACATCCGATCACCCGCATCCCCCAGCCCAGGAACGATGTAGCCGTGGTCGTTGAGGTGGCTGTCGATGGCGGCGGTCCAGATCGGGACGTCGGGGTGGCTCGCCTGGAGATGGGCGATCCCCTCCGGGGCGGCGAGCAGGCAGACGAAGCGGAGGTCGTGGGCGCCGCGCGCCTTCAGGAGGGTGATGGCCGCCACCGCCGAATTGCCCGTGGCGAGCATCGGATCGAGGACCAGGACCGTGCGGTCGGCGAGGTCGGAGGGGGCCTTGAAGTAGTATTCCACCGCCTCCAGGCTCTCGGGATCGCGGTAGAGCCCCACATGGGCGACCCGGGCCGAGGGCATCAGCGACAGCATCCCGTCGAGGAAGCCGGTGCCGGCCCGCAGGATCGGCGCGAGGACGAGCTTCTTGCCGGCGATCTGCGGCGCCTGCATGGTCTGGATCGGCGTCTCGATTGTGACGGATTCCAGCGGCAGGTCGCGGGTGACCTCGTAGGCCAGCAGCATGCCGATCTCGTTGAGGATCTGGCGGAACCCCTTGGTGGAGCGCGCCTTGTCGCGCAGGAGCGTCAGCTTGTGCTGGACGAGGGGGTGGTCGACCACCCGAACCGCCGCGTTTGGCATCGCCCGCCCTCGTCCCCGGTCGGATCGGCGCAACGCGGACCCCAGGCGACGAGCCTTAGCGGATCGGCGCCGCGTCCGCATCCGGGCCCGCACCAAAAAGGGCTCCCGGCGTGATGCCGGAAGCCCCTTGTTGGATGGGACGCCCTCGGGTCGTTCAGACCGAGCGGGTCGAATCGGCGGCGCGCTTCTGGGCCATGTAGGCGTCGAATTCTTCGCGGTCCTTGGCGCGCTTCAGGCCCTCGACATACTCGGAGAAAGCGCGGCTCTCCTCGGCCAGCGCCTTGCGCTGGGCGTCGAGCCGGTCGAGCTCGGCCTTGCGGTAATCGTCGAAGGCGCGGTTGCCCGTGGTGCCGACGCCGTTGGCCGCCTCGTAGGCGGCGGCGAAGCGCGAGCGCCCCAGCGTGCCGCCCGACTGCCAGGCCGAACCCCAGGCGCTGCCCCGGTTGGCGAGCCCCCGCAACTCGCTCAAGGCCGGATACCCCGCGACCTTCCAGGCCACGTAGGCGGCGGCGAGCGGCCACCAATAGATGAAGCCCACCACAATGGCGCCGATCTCGAAGGACTTTTTGGGAAACGGGCCGCTGCGGCAGGCTTTGCCGGAGGCCCAGGGGGAGGTCGAGGATTGACTCACGGCTCACGTCTCCGATGTTAATGTGAACGACATTTACTTGCGGATGCGACGGCGCGCTTTCAAGGGGGCGTGGCGCGGATTCGTGCGCGGTTCGCGCCCGACATTCGCCTCATCCAGGCGAACGCCGTTCCGCGGGTCGGCTGCGCCGTTCCATCCGGGGGCTTGCGCCGTTCCATGGGGGGCGTGGACCGGCGCACCGTGCCGCGCGTGCGCCGGAGGGATCGCGTTGAGGTTGTGTTGTCGTCGCGCACCGGTTGCGCGGCGGTCGTGCGTCAGTCGCGGGCGCGCGCGGGTCCGGCGCCGTGCACGAGGGCGAGGACGCCGGCGCGCAGGAGCTCGTACTTGTCCGGCACGCCCGGCCCCTTCGGCAGGTGGCCGGAGGCGGCGAGCGTCGCCAGACCGTGGGACAGGGCCCAGACTTCGAGGGCGACGAAGCGCGGCGCCACCCCGCCGAAGCCCTCGGGAAAGGTCGATTGCAGGGCGTCCACCAGCAGGTCGAACGGGCTCGGCCGGGGCCCGGCCTCTGGGTTCGGCGCCCCCGCCGGCAGACCGCGGGTCTCGAAGATCGCCGCGTAGTAGCCCGGCTCCTCCTCGGCGAAGGCGAGGTACGCCTCGCCCATCCGGGTGAACCGCTCGAGGGGCGTCCCCTTCGCCGCCAGGGACCGCGCCAGGCGCTCGGCGAGGTCGATGAAGCCGCGCCCCGCCACCTCCTCCAGCAGGGCCTCGCGCCCGCGGAAATGGCGGTAGAGGGCGGCCGGCGTCACGCCCACGAGGCGGGCCGCGTCCACCAGGGTGAACCCGCCGACGCCGCGCTCGGCGATGAACCGGCGCGCCGCCTCGATCAGGGCCTCCTTGAGGTTCCCGTGGTGGTAGCTGCGCCGGTCGTCAGGGCCTTCGCGCCAGGGTCGCACGCTGTTGTCCTCATCGGGTCCGCCCCATCATGACGGGCGAGAGCCCCCGTGGTTGCAGACCGGAGCCCTCCCCTAGCACGCGACCGTGAATTTTTAAGCCATCTCTGTCGATTAGTAGACAGACCGTACGCCATCGACGCAGGGGCGCAACAGGGCGCGATCCTAGATCCGGAAGATGGACCCCGCCGCGTCGCGCGCCGCATTCTTGGCGTCGCGGGCCGCTTCGAGGCGCGCGATCTCGCGCTGCAGGAGGGCGATGCGCTCGGCGAGATCGGCGACCGACAGGGTGTCGAGGGGCTCGCCCACCCGGTGGGCCGGGCTCGATTCCGGACGGGTCTCGTCGTCATCGCGCATGGTCTGTCCTTCTCCGTTTCATCGCCACGGCTGCCCCGCCCCGAGGGGCGCGAGACCGAGGTGGCGCGCCACCGTGGCGCCGATATCGGCGAAGGTCGCGCGTCCCCCGAGGGGGCCGGGCGCGATCCCGGGGCCGAAAGCCAGGATCGGCACCTGCTCGCGGGTGTGCTCGGTGCCCGCCCAGGTCGGGTCGTTGCCGTGGTCGGCGGTGACGATGCAGAGATCCCCGGCGCCCAGGACCGCGTGGATCTCCGGCACCCGCGCGTCGAAGGCCTCAAGCTCGGCGGCATAGCCCGGCACGTCGCGACGGTGGCCGTGCTCCGTATCGAAATCCACGAGGTTGAGGAACACGAGGCCGCCGTCCGGCAGATCGCGAAAAGCCCGGAGGGCGGCATCCAGGCAGGCGGCGTTGCCGGCGGGCTTGATCTCGCGGCCCGTCGCGCGGTGGGCGAAGATATCGCCGATCTTGCCGACGCTGACGACGCTGCGACCCGCCGCGGACAGACGGTCGAGCAGGGTCTCGCCCGGCGGCTCGACGGCGTAATCCTTGCGGTTGGCCGTCCGGCGGAACCCCGTTTCCGGCGACCCCACGAAGGGCCGGGCGATGACGCGCGCGACCCGGTACGCGTCGCACAGGTCGCGGGCGATGCGGCAGGTGGCGTAGAGGCGCTCCAGGCCGAAATGAGTCTCGTGGGCGGCGATCTGGAATACGCTGTCGGCCGAGCTGTAGCAGATCGGCTTGCCGGTCCGGATGTGCTCGGCGCCGTAGCGCTCGAGGATCGCCGTGCCGGCGGCGTGGCAATCGCCGAGGATGCCGGGCAGATTCGCCCGCGCGACGAGGGCCGCGACGAGGGCCGGCGGAAAGGCCGGAACCGTGTCGGGAAAGTGCCCCCACGGGTCGAGCACGGGCACGCCCGCGATCTCCCAATGACCCGAGGGCGTGTCCTTGCCGGCGGCCGTCTCGGCGGCGTGGCCGTAGGCGCCCGTGACCGGGTCGGTGGGGGCGAGGTTCGGTGGGACGCGCCCTGTGGCGCCTTCCGCCGCGAGGCCGAGGCCCAGCGCCGTCAGGTTCGGCAGACGCACGGGGCCGGCGCGCAGGCCCGCGCGGTCGCCGCGCCCGGCGGCGCAGGCCTCGGCGATGTGGCCGAGGGTGTCCGACCCGGCGTCACCATAGGCGTCGGCATCGGGGCCGCCGCCGATGCCGACGGAATCGAGGACGACGAGGAGGGCGCGCGGCATGGGGCGTCTCAGGCCGGGACCGGATCGGCGACCATTTCGCTGCGCAGGTCGAAGGCGGCGGCGAACAGGGCCTGGGTGTAGGAGTGGCGCGGATGGGAGAAGATCGCCTCGGCGGCCCCCTCTTCCACCACGCGGCCGTTCTGCATGACGAGAACGTGGTTCGCCAAGGCGCGGACCACCTTGAGATCGTGGCTGATGAACAGGTAGGCGAGGCCGCGCTCGCGCTGGAGGTCGCGCAGGAGGGTGACGATCTGCGCCTGGACCGAACGGTCGAGGGCCGAGGTCGGCTCGTCGAGGACGACGAATTTCGGTTTCAACACGATGGCGCGCGCGATGGCGATGCGCTGGCGCTGACCGCCGGAGAATTCGTGCGGATAGCGGTCCATGGTCGCCGGATCGAGGCCGACATCGGTGAGCGCGCCCGCCACCACCGCCTGGCGTTCGGCCCGGCTCTTCGCGGCGCCCTGCACCACCAGGCCCTCGGCGATGATGTCGCCGACGGTCATGCGCGGGGAGAGGGAGCCGTAGGGGTCCTGGAACACCACCTGCATGTCGCGGCGGAACGGGCGCATGGCCGCCGGGGACAGGCCGGCGATGGACTGGCCGAGGAAGACGATGGGCCCCTCGCAGCCCGTCAGCCTGAGGAGCGCGAGGCCCAGGGTGGTCTTGCCGGAACCCGATTCGCCGACCACCCCCACGGTCTCGCCGGCCCGGACCCGGAGGGACACGCCATCCACGGCCTTCACGTGGCTCGTGGTGCGCCGGAGAAGCCCCTGGCGGATGGGGAACCACACCTTCAAGGGCCCGGCGGCGAGGAGCTCGGATGCGCCCTCCGCGACCGGGTTGGCGCGGCCCGTCGGCTCGGCGGCCAGCAGCCGCTGCGTGTAGGGGTGCTGCGGCCGGGCGAAAATCTCGGCCGTTTCCCCCGCCTCGACGATGCGCCCTTCCAGCATCACGCAGACGGAGGTGGCTATGCGCTGCACGATGCCGAGATCGTGGGTGATGAACAGCATCGCCATGCCGAGGCGCTTCTGCAGGTCGGCCAGCAGCGTGAGGATCTGTGCCTGCACGGTGACGTCGAGGGCCGTCGTCGGCTCGTCGGCCACCAGCAGGTCGGGCTCGCAGGCGAGCGCCATGGCGATCATCACCCGCTGGCGCTGGCCGCCGGAGAGCTCGTGCGGATAGGCGGCGAGGCGCCGTTCGGCGTCACGCAGGCCGACGAGGTCGAGGAGTTCGAGGATTCGCGCCCGCGCTTTCCGGCCCGAGAGCCCGCGATGCACCTCCAGCACCTCGCCGATCTGCCGCTCGATGCTGTGGAGCGGGTTGAGGGAAGTCATCGGCTCTTGGAACACCATGGTGATGTCCGCGCCGCGCACCTTGCGCAACTCACGCTCGGGCAACGTCAGGAGGTCCCGCCCCCGGAACAGGATGCGTCCGCCCGGGTGGTGGGCGCTGCCGTCGAGGAGGCGCAGGATCGACAGGGCGGTGACCGACTTGCCGGAGCCGGATTCGCCCACCAGCGCCAGGGTCTCGCCGGGCGCGATGGCGAAGCTCACGCCGTCCACCGCCCGGGTCTCGCGCTCGCGGGAGCGGAAGGCCACGGACAGGTCCTGAACCTCGAGCAGCGTGTCGGTCATCGGGCGCAGGTGATCCGGGGGGAGGTGATCCGGCGGGAGGTGATCCGGGGAAAGGTCATGGGAGCGAGCCGGGCTGGGGAGGTCTCGAAGCGGTTATAGCGCGCACGAGGGCGATGGGCGAACGCCGATGCGTGATTGATCGGACCGCCGCGCACGCTACAACACCACCGGTGATCTCCCTGCGCTCCGCCCTCCCCGCCCTCGTGCTCCTCCTCGCCGGCGCGGCCTCCGCCTCGGCGGCCCCATCGGAGGGAGGCGAGACCGTGGAGCAAGCCCTGTGCCGCCTCATCGAATCCTCCGCGAAGACGCGCGCCCTCCCCGTCCCGTTCCTGACCCGCCTGATCTGGCGCGAGAGCGCTTTTCGCGTGGGCGCCGTCAGCCCCGTCGGCGCGCAGGGCATCGCGCAGTTCATGCCCGGCACGGCGCGCGAGCGCGGCCTCGCCGATCCGTTCGATCCCGAGCAGGCGATCCCGCACGCGGCCCATCTGCTGGCCGACCTCAACCGGCAGTTCGGCAATCTCGGCCTCGCGGCAGCGGCCTATAACGGCGGCCCGGGCCGGGTCTCGGCGTGGCTCGCCGGCACCGGTGGCCTGCCTGCGGAGACGCGCAACTACGTTCTGGCGATCACCGGGGCGCCGGCGGAGGATTGGCGCGCGGGCGCCGGCATCGAGATGCCGCCGAGCGAGAACAAGGATGAGAAGGCCGACGCGGCCAGGAAACCCGAGGCCGAGAAGAGCTGCCTCCAGGTGACGGCGGCCCTGCGCGTCCCGTCGCGCGGCGATCGCTTCGCGTTGGGCGGCAACGAGGGGCCGGCGGCGCCCTGGGGCATCCAGCTCGCGGGCAACTTCTCGAAGGCCTTGGCTCTCCAGAGTTTCGCCCGGACACGCCAGCTCTACACAGGTGTGATCGGCGAGGTTCGGCCGATGATCATCGGCACACGCCTGCGCAATCGCGGCACTCGGGCCTTCTACCGCATCCGAATTCCCGCCCAGAGCCGCGAGGCCGCAGACAAATTATGCGGACGGATTCGTGGGGTCGGTGGCGCCTGCCTCGTCCTGCGCACGTAACTCCGGCGATCACGATGCCGATTGTCAGCATGGGTGCCATGAAACCGCCGTGTGCGCCCTGTCACAGGAAGGCAACGCCGCCTTCAGAGAGATGCATGACCCGGGTATTCACCGTCCTTGCCGGCTTCATCGGTCTCGCTCTGCTCGCCGTAGGGGTGACGGCCTGTTCGCCCCTCGCGCTGTTCGACGCCATCGGCCCGCGTGACGACGGCGGGCGCCTCACCGTCCGCAACGCGTCCTTCGGCCCCAACCCGCGCCAGCGCCTCGATGTGTTCACTCCCGTGGCCGGCACCGGCGGCGCCCCCGTGCTGGTGTTCTTCTATGGCGGCTCCTGGAAGAACGGCACGAAGGAGGATTACGCCTTCGTCGGTCAGGCGCTCGCGGCTCAGGGCTTCGTGACGGTGCTGCCCGATTATCGGCTCTACCCGGAGGTGCGCTTCCCCGACTTCCTCGACGACGGGGCCGCCGCCATCGCCTGGGTGCGCGACAACATCGCCCAGTATGGCGGCGATCCGCGCCGGATCGTGCTGGCCGGCCATTCGGCGGGCGCCTACAACGCGGTGATGCTGGGGCTCGATCCGCGCTACCTGCGTCGGGCCGGCGTCGATCCGAAGATCGTGCGGGCGGTGGCCGGCCTGTCCGGTCCCTACGATTTCCTTCCCCTCGATGCCGGCACCGCCACCGAGGTCTTCGGCGAGGCCCGCGACAAGGCGGCGACCCAGCCGGTGACCTTCGCTGGGCCGCACTCGCCCCCGGCCTACCTCGCCACCGGTGACGGCGACACCACCGTGCGCCCGAGCAACACCCGCAACCTGGCTGCCCGCCTGCGCGAGGCCCGGGTGCCCGTGCAGGAGCGGGTCTATGCCGGCCTCGATCACTCCGACACCCTGCTGGCGCTCTCGGTGACGTTCCGCTCCAAGGCCCCGGCGCTCGCCGAGATGGCCGCCTTCCTCCGCCAACATGCCGGCGGCGAGCGCGTCCCGTCGCGGACGGTGAACCGCTGACGGCACGGCCGGAGGATCACCCCCGCCGCAGTTTGTCCCGCGCCGCCTTGTGGTCCGGCGCGTCGGAGAAGGCCCGATGCATCGCCCACCACAGGGGCGTACGGGCGAACGCCTCGTCGAGGGGCAGGGCCCGCTGCGTCAATCCGTCGGCCCGGCGGCGCTGCGGGTTGGTGTTGAGCCAAGTGTTGGCGTTGGTGATGTCCCAGGTCAGTACATTGAGGGTCGCGGGCTCGTCCAGTACCACGTCGAGGAAGCGCCGGGCGAGGTCCGAGACGGCCCGGTCCCGGGCCGGCAGATCGGCGGGGAAATCCCGGTCGTTGACGTCGAACTCCGTCACCTCGATGGCGAGGCCGAGCCCGGCTACGTCGCGCAGGAAACGGCGGAGTTTGTCCTGGTCGAGGGGATGCTTGGCGTAGAGGTGGCCCTGCAGGCCGAGGCGCCGGATCGGCACGCCGCGCCGAACCATTCCTTCCAAGGTCCTCAGCACCATGGCGCGGCGCGGCGCGATCCAATCGGCGTCGAGTTCGAGGTCGTTCTCGTTCCAGACCCCGGCCGCACCGGGGTCGGCCTCGTGCAGGATCGTGAAGGCGCGGTCGACATAGCCCGAGCCGAGGGCTGCGAGCCAGGGGCTCGCCCGCAGCCCGCCGGCACGGCCGGACTCCGGCCCGCAGATCTCGTTGACCACGTCCCAGGCCTCGAGCCGGCCGCGATAGCGCCCCGCCATGGCGCCGATCCATTCGCGCAGGAAGCCTTCCGCGTCCCGGGCGATGCGCTCCTGCGCCCAGGCGGGGATGCCTTCGTGCCAGACGAGGGTATGGCCGCGCAGGCACTGACCGTTGCCCTGTGCGAACGCGACGGTCTCGTCGGCGAACGAGAAGTCGATGGGGCCGGGCGCCCGCCACGCATAGGCGAGCTTCATGGCGTTCTCCGGCACCAGGACTCCGCATTCCCGGGCGAGCGCCCGTCCGTAGGCGGGATTCTGGCGCAGGGGTGTGATGTTCACGGCGGAACCGTAGGCGATGCCCTTGCGTGCCGCCGCCGCGTTGAGGCCATCGGCCGCCCACGCCCCCCGGGCCGCCGCCGAGACCGGCCCGGCCGCCAAAGCGAGGGCGCCGACCCTCAGCAGATCGCGACGGCTCGGCATCAGTTCTCTTCCGGTGGAATCGGGCGCGGGCGCCGGTCTGGTCCGATGGCCACGAAGGTGAACAGCCCCTCGGTGACCTTCATGGTCACCTCGCCCTCGCGCTCGCGGCGCCAGACCTCGGCCTGGATGCGCATGGAGGTGCGCCCGACCTTCACGATCCAGGCGTAGATGCTGACTTCGTCGCCGACGAAGACCGGGCTGTGGAAGGTCATCGCCTCGGCCGAGATGGTGGCGCAACGGCCCCGCGAGCGCCGGGCCGCGACGTTGCCGGCGGCGAGATCCATCTGGCCCATGAGCCAGCCGCCGAAGATGTCGCCGGCCGGATTGGTATCGGCCGGCATGGCGATGGTTCGGATCACCGGTGGCCCCCGATCCGTCGGCTGATGGGTCGGATGGGGGGCGGGGTCGCGGCGGGACATGGTGTCGATCCGGTGGCGAAGGAGGCAGCCCGTCGCAAGCCGCGCGCCGCGGACCCTACGATCACTCCGGCAGGGTGAACACCACCAGGGCGTCGCCGGTGCCGAAACCCGACCCCTTGGTGAACGACGCGCCCCCCGCCGCCACGGCGACGTATTGCCGGCCGTCCAACGTGTAGGTAATCGGCGGGCCGCCGATGCCGGCGCCGCACTGGAAGCGCCACAGGATCGCCCCCGTCTTCGCATCGTGAGCGTCGAGGTGGCCGTCCTCCTCGCCCGAGAAGACCAAGCCGCCGGCGGTTGCCAGGGTCCCCCCGGAGAGGCGGCTCCCCGCTTTCACCGACCATTTGATCGCACCTTCGCGGGCCAGATCCACGGCCGTGAGGGTGCTGAACGAGGGCTCTCCCTTGGCCTCCGTGGTCTCGGTGTATCGGATCGCCGGGCGGTTCCCCAAGGCCGGCACCGTCCGGACCACGTAGGTCGTCGCCCCGTGCCGGACCTGGGCGTAGGCGGTGGCGGCCTTGGGGTCGTAGGCGACGGGGTGCCAGGAGATGGCGCCCAGCGGCCCAGGGCTCACCACCGTACCGGCGGGCGTCGGTGGGGCGTAGAGGTTCTTCTGGGTGACGAGGGGCGCCGAGCGGGTCAGCAGCTTTCCGTCCGCGCGGTCGTGGACGTAGAGCCAGCCGGTCTTGCTCGCCTGCGCCACGGCCTTCACCGGGCCCGTCGGGGTGGTGTGGTCGAGGAGGAAGGGCGGGCTCGCCACATCGTAGCCCCACTCGTCGTGGGGCACCTGCTGGTAGTACCAGCGCAGCTGGCCGGTGGCCGCGTCGAGGGCGACGAGGCTCATGGTGTAGAGGTTGTCGCCCGGTCGCGAGAGGCCGAAATTCTGCGGCGCCGGGTTGCCGGTGCCGACGTAGATCAGGCCGAGGTCGGCATCGTAGGCCGGGGTCATCCACAGCGATCCGCCGCCGACCTTCCAGGCATCCCGGTGGGCCGGGGCGGCGGCCTTCTCGGCAGCGATGTCGCGGTGAAGCGGCACCCCGTCGGGGGTCCTGTCGACGAACCCGCCCTCCCAGCCGTCGGCCTTGGTGACGTACCAGCGCCAGCGCTCCGCCCCGGTCTTCGCGTCGTAGGCGGCGAGCCATCCGCGCCGGCCGTAGCCGCCCTCGATGCCCACGACGGCGCCGCCGTCGAGGCCGCCCTTCTCGTCCTCGACATGGAGGCCGTAGCCGGCCCCGGCCACGCCGACGATGACGAGGCCGTTCGCCACCAGGGGCGGCATCTTGAAGCCGAGCCGGCTCGATCCCTGGACGGTGCCGGCCCCCAGGGTGCCCGCCAGGGCCGATGCGGTCTCGGACTCGCCCTCCTCCGGGCGCACGGCCTCGTGGTCCCACACCACTTTGCCGGTCTTGGCATCCAGCGCGATCACGCGCCCGTCCATGGTGGCCTCGAACACGAGGCCGTCCGCGACCGCGACTCCGCGGTTCGAGGGTGGCCCGAAAATCTTCTCCGTGCGGGCCTTGTGGACGTAGGTCCAGCGCACGGCGCCGGTCTTCGCGTCCAGGGCCGCGACATGGTTCTGCGTCGTCGAGACATAGAGGGTGCCGTCCACCATCACGGGCTCGGCCTGGAAATAGCCGGTGATGCCGGTCTGGAAGATCCAGGCCGGGCGCAGGCGCCCGACGTTGCCGGTGTCGATGGCGGTAAGGCCCGAGAAGTGGCGGTTGGTGTGGTCGCCGCCGAACATCGGCCAATCCTCGGCCACACACGGGGCGAGGCCCGCGACGATCAGGGGGCTCGCGAGGACGAACGGGACGGCGAGCAGCCGGCGGGTGGTGCGGCGGACCATGGCGTTCTCCTCGTCCCATATTCCTGTGGGCGATTGCGTCACCCGCGTGCCCCGTCACGGATGCAACGGTCCGATCCCTACCGCAATGTACGGCGGCGCGCCCTCGCGTCGAGGGCAAGGCCGAGGCCGAGCATCAGCGCGAGACCGCCGAGGTTGACTGCGATCTGAAGGGGCCAGACCGGTTCGAAGGTCCGGTACAGGATCCGGCCGATGAGGGCCGCCATGCAGCCGGCCGCGAAGATTTCCAGGGAGTTCCGGCCGCAGGCATCGAACGGTCGAAGCCAGCGTAGCCCGGAGAGCCGCATGACGGCCGGCGAGGCGAAGACAAGGCTCGTCAGGACCAGGATGTGGAGGAGGCGCAGGGGCGCGACGCGGCTCTTGTCCGGCGGGCTCATGGCGAGGGGCCGGAGGTCGGGCAGGCCCCAATCCCCCCAGGGAAACGCCTGCAGCAGGGCGCACAGCAGGTAGATCCAAGCCGCGACGGTGAGAAGCGAATGCCGAGGCAGGAGTCCGTCGCGCGCCTGGACCGCGACGCTGAGGGCGGCGCCGATCACGAACAGGAACTGCCACGCGAACGGGTTGAAGTACCATCCGTCGTCCACGGCAGCCGCGTTGGGGAGGTTGAGCGTGTGGTCGACGTTCGCGGCGAGCCAGATCAGGCCCGAGAGGCCGAGGGTGCCCCACAGAGTGCGTCGCAGGCCCGCATAGATCAGCGGAAACAACCCCAGCAGCAGGATGTAGAGCGGCAGGATGTCGAGGTAGTTCGGCAGAGCGTTGAGCATCAGCCCGCGCACGGCCCCCGGCAGCAGGCCCATGTCGAGGAGTGCCCGGACGCCGAAGCGCGGGACGAGGCCGATGAGGTCCATCCAGACCCGCACGATGAGCAGCGTCGCCAGGAGCAGCCCCGCCTGGAACAGGTAGATCTTCAGGCAGCGCCACCCGATGCGCGTGAGGGTGGCTCTGGTACCCGCGCGCCGGAACAGGCCGCCATAGGCCACCATCGCGGAGTAGCCAGCCAGCAGCACGAAGATCTCGGCCGCATCGGAGAATCCGAAATTGTGGAGGGTGAGCAGGGCCGGCGCGTTGCGCGGAATGTGATCGATGAAGATCGTCAGCAGGGCGAGGCCGCGGATCACGTCGATGCGTGCGTCGCGGCTTCGCGGCGGTGAGGGCGAGAGGACGACGTTCGGGGCCCGGCGCGGTGGAGCGTCCACCGTAGCGGGACCGAGACCGGTCAGCGCATCACCGACAGGCTCGTGAGCCAGAGCCGGTAGAGCCGGGGCCAGAGGGCGACGGACGCCTCGGCGCTGCCGATGCCGAAGCCGTGCCCGCCGACGGCGAACCGATGATATTCCACCATGACCTTGGCCCCCCGGCACGCCTCGTCGAGGATACGGCTTTGCTGGGGATTGACCACCCGATCGTCGTCCGCCTGCACGAGAAAGATCGATGGGCAATCGGGGCCGACATGGGTGTGAAGCGACCAGGCCGCGCGCGCCTCGGGCGGCGGTGTCTCTCCGACGAGGGACCGGCGGGTGTTCGTGGTGTCGAAGGGGGGCTGCAGGCTCACGACGGGATAGATCAGCGCCGCGAAATCAGGCCGCGCCGAGAGTTCGTCGACGGCGTCGACGGGTGTGTAGGCGCGGAAGGTGGAGCGGGCCGCGACCATGCCGCAGAGGTGGCCACCGGCCGAGAAGCCCATCACGCCGATGCGGCCGGGATCGAGGCCGAACCGCTCGGCATTGGCGCGAATCACCCGCAGGGCGCGCTGTCCGTCCTGCATCGCGACGACGGGACCGTCGGCCCAGTTCTCGCTCGGGAGCCGGTACGTCAGCACGAAGGCCGTGATGCCCTGCGACGCCAAAAGGTAGGCCGCCGGATAGGCCTCCTTCACGAGGCCGATGCGGCGGTACCCGCCGCCGCCCGCGACGAGCACCGCCGCGCCGCTGGGCTTCTGCGGAAGGAAGACTTCGAGGACCGGGGTGGAAACGTTCGATACCGCGCCGCTGCCATCCTCGACCTGGGGCCCCGACGGTCCGCCGCCGCCCGGCGGTAGATCCGGCCAGAGGGTGAGGCGGGCGAGGCCTCCGGCCGCATGAGCCCCCGGAATCAGCGCCGCCGCCGCGCCAAGACCCATCATCACGGCACGGCGGCCGGGCCGGGACAGTTCGTTCGCCACGCAGCCCCTCCGGACGCCCTTGCGCACAAGCAAAGGGGTGGCGCCCGGATTCCGTTCCATCGGCCCGGCGAACCGGGCCGACACGTCAGCGGAAGGCCATCACCAGTGCGCCGACGGCGATGCCCCATAGGGCCAGTGTCGACCAGATGGCGCGCCGTCTTGTGGCACGCGCGAAGGCGTCGAGGCGGTCGGCATTCCCGGTTCCCGATTCGTCGAGGCGTACGAGGATGCGGCGCAGGCGCTGGGCCAGATCGGGCAGGTCCGAGATGACGTCGGTCAGCGTCAGGGCTGCGCGCCCCACACCCTCGATGCGGCCCAGTGGGCCGAGATTGCGGGCGATCCAGCTGCGTACCACGGGCTCGGCCCCGGTCCACATGTCGAGCTGAGGATCCAGCGAGCGGGCGACGCCCTCCACCACCACCATGGTTTTCTGGAGCATCACCAGCTCCGTGCGGGTCCGCATGTCGAACAGGGCGGTGATGTCGAACAGCAGGGTCAGCACCTTGGCCATGGAGATCTCGTCGGCCCGGCGCTGATGGATCGGCTCGCCGATGGCGCGGATGGCTTGGGCGAAATCGTCCACGGAATGGTGCGCGGGCACGTAGCCGGCCTCGAAATGCACCTGCGCCACGCGCTTGTAGTCGCGCAGGATGAAGCCGAGCAGGATCTCGGCGAGGAAGCGCCGCTCAGGATGCCCGAGGCGGCCCATGATGCCGAAATCCACCGCCACCAGGGTGCCGGTCGGATCGACGAACAGGTTCCCGGGATGCATGTCGGCGTGGAAGAAGCCGTCCCGGATGGCGTGGCGCAGGAACGACTGGATCACCGCGCGTCCGAGCGCCCGCGGGTCGTGTCCGGCGGCCACGATGGCGGCCCGGTCGTTGAGGCGGATGCCCTCGATCCACTCGCTCGACAGGACGTCGCGGGCGGTGAGTTCCCAATCGGGCCGAGGCACCCGGAAATCGGCATCGTCCTTCGTGTTGTGGGCGAGCTCCGACATGGCCGCCGCCTCGAGGCGGAAATCCATCTCCATGGTGACGGAGCGGGCCAGGATCTCCACCACCTCGCGCGGGCGCAGGCGCTCGGCTTCCGGCGACAGGGCGTGGACGATGCGGGCGAGGAACCGCATGACTTCCAGATCGCGCTGGAAGCGCTCGCGCACCCCCGGCCGCATGATCTTGACGGCGAGCACCCGCTCGGCGCCGTCCGGGTCGATGACGTGCGCTTTGTGGACCTGGGCGATGGAGGCCGCCGCGATGGGCGGGCTGAACGAGACGAACAGGGAGGAAACCGGCTTGCCGAACGCCGCCTCGACGACCTGGAGAGCCACTTCCTGCGGGAAGGGCGGCACCCGGTCCTGCAGGGTCTCGAGATCGCGCGCGGCATGCATGCCGACGATGTCGGGCCGGGTGGCGAGGAACTGCCCGAACTTGACGTAGGACGGCCCGAGCCGGGTCAGCGCCCGCTGCAGAGGGGCGGCCCCGGTTCCGAGGCCGCGGCGCTCCAGCATCCGTCCGACCCGGAGGGCGAAGCGCAGGTGAGGCGGCAGGTCGCGGGAATCGACGAGGGACAGGCCGCCCTCGCGGGCGAGGACGAAACCCACATGGGCGCCGCGGACGAGGGAGCGGAGCATCAGGCCATCCGCCGATCTCTGTCTCGCATCGTCGTTTCCTGGGGGCCGAACGCCGCCCGGCCCGCTGCGCTCACGAGACCTTCCAGCCCGAATGGATCGCCACGATGCCGCCCGACAGGGGCCGGTGGCTCACATGGCGGAAACCGGCGGCCTCGATCATGCCGGAAAAGCGTCCCGGGCTCGGGAACTTGCGGATGGATTCCACGAGGTAGCGGTAGGATTCGGCATCGCCCGCCACCTTCGAGCCGAGGCGTGGGATGACGTGGAACGAATAAGCGTCGTAGATCCGGTCGAGGACAGGCAGGTCCACCTTCGAGAATTCGAGGCACAGGAAGCGCCCGCCGGGCTTGAGGACCCGGTGGGCTTCCGCCAGGGCGACATCGATACGCGGCACGTTCCGGATGCCGAACGCGATGGTGTAGGCATCGAACCGCTCCGACGGCAGCGGCAGGGCTTCAGCATTGGCGGTGACGAAGTCGATGCGCCCGGTGAAGCGGTTTCCCGCCCTCTCTGCCCCGACGCGCAGCATGGCCTCGTTGATGTCGAGCACGGTGACGTGCGTCGCAGGGCCGCCGGCCTCCAGGGCCCGGAAGGCGATGTCGGCGGTGCCGCCGGCCACGTCGAGGTGATGGAACGGGCGGTTGCGCGGCGGGCGCAGCATCGAGATGAGCTGCGACTTCCAGGCCCGGTGCAGGCCGCCCGACATGAGGTCGTTCATGAGGTCGTAGCGCTTCGCGACGGACCGGAACACATCGTCGACGCGCGCCTGCTTCTCGCCGAGCGCCACCTGCTCGAAACCGAAATGCGTGCTCTCGTCGGGGGGGGAACGCTCGGCGTGACTCATGAACCTCACCTCTCGGGTTGAGCGTCATAGCGAAAGGCGGGGCGGATCGCCATGTTCGCCAGCACCGCATCCCGCCCGAGTCTTGGACGCCACGCGCCGGAGAGCCATGCCCGAACTGCCCGAAGTCGAGACCGTGCGCCGCGGTCTCGCCCCAGCCATGGTGGGTGCCCGGTTCGCCCGCGTCACCCTGCGCCGGCCGAACCTGCGCTTTCCCTTCCCCGAAAGCTTCGTCGAGCGTTTGGAGGGACGGACGGTCCTGGCCCTCGACCGGCGGGCCAAATACCTCGTGGCCGGCCTCGATTCCGGCGAGTCGCTGATTCTTCACCTCGGCATGAGCGGGCGCTTCGACGTGGCGATGCCGGACGGCCGCAATCTCTCGCCGGGCGATTTCTACCTCGACGGGGCGCAGGGCGCCCCAAAGCACGACCATGTGGTCATGGCCCTGTCGAACGGTGCCACCGTGACCTATAACGACGCCCGCCGCTTCGGCTTCATGGACCTCGTGCCCAGCGCCGACCTGGCGACATGCCGGCACTTCGCCGCCATGGGTCTCGAACCCTTGAGCGACGCCATGACGCCGGAGGCCGTGGCACGGCTGTTCCGCCACAAGATCACGCCCCTGAAGGCCGCCCTCCTCGATCAGCGCCTCATCGCGGGTCTCGGGAACATCTACGTCTGCGAAGCCTTGCACCGGGCGGGACTGCACCCGGAAATGCCTGCCGGACGGCTGGCCGGGCCCGATGGACGCCCGTCCTCGAAGGCGCGTCTCCTGGCAAAGGTCATCCCTCAGGTTCTCACGGAGGCGGTGGCCGCCGGGGGATCCACCTTGCGAGACTATGCACAGACGGACGGAAGTTCCGGCGCGTTCCAGCATGCGTTTCGCGTGTATGATCGCGCTGGAGAAGCGTGCCGCACGATAGGATGTGGTGGATGCATCGAACGGATCACCCAGTCGGGCCGGTCGACATTCTACTGCGCGACTTGTCAGCGTCACCCGGAGGGGTTGTCCGGTTCATCGAAAATACCCGTGAAATCCAAGGTCGAGCTTTGAGAACTTGGCTTTTAGCCGCCCCCGTTCGTCAAGTCTGCGGACGGCGAGGGTTCTGTTAAGGCCCGGTGTCTAATCATCATCAGAGGTCGACCCAGATCCGACCAGTCGCCTAAGACACCGAGGGCTTCGGAGCACGCATGTACCCACGTCCCGGCAATGAAGCGGAGCGGCTCGCCGCCTTGCACGAACTTGCCATTCTCGACACGCCGCCCGAGGTGCGCTTCGATGCCGTCTGCCGCACAGCCTGCGCCTTGTTCGGCCTGCCGATGGCCACCGTCACCCTCGTCGAAGCGGATCGGCAATGGTTCAAGGCGAAGTGCGGCGTCGGCGGGGAAGGTAGTCCCCGGCAGGATTCGTTTTGCACCTACACGATCCTGACGGACGACGTGCTGGTGGTCGAGGATGCGACGAAGGACCCACGCTTTTCCGGCAGCCCCCTGGTCACCGGTGGGCCGCAGATCCGCTTCTATGCCGGGGCCCCGATCATTCTGGCGCCCGGCATCCGCATCGGTACCGTCTGCGTCCTCGGGACCGTTCCGCGCGGGTTCTCCGCCGTGGAGGAGGCGCAACTAACCGATCTCGCCGCTGTGGTCGCGGCGCAACTGACCCTGCACCGGACCGAAGCGCGACTGCGCGAGAGCGAGGCGCATTACCGGCTGCTTGCCGAGAACACGTCCGACATGATCGTCCGCTCGGGGCTCGACACCCGCCGCCACTACGTCTCCCCGGCGTCCCGGACCCTGCTGGGCTACGATCCCGACGAACTCGTCGGAACGATGCCGATGGACCAGATCCATCCCGACGATGCCGAGGCCTACGCACGCGTCCTGACCACCCTCGGGGAGGGACGGACCGCCCGTGCGGTGACCCGCCAGCGCTACCGCCGCAAGGACGGGTCCTGGGTCTGGGTCGAGGTGACCTTCAATCTCACCCGCGATGCCACGGATGGGCACCCGACCGGATACGTCGCGGCCGTACGTGATATCTCCGAACGCGAGGAAGCGGCCCGCCGTATCGGTCACATGGCCCGGCACGACGCCCTCACGGATCTCGCCAATCGGACCCTGTTCCGGGAGCGCCTGATCGAGGCATTCACAGCGAATCGACGGGGGAAGGATGGGTTTTCCGTGCTGTATCTGGACCTCGACCGCTTCAAGGCGGTCAACGATGGTCTTGGCCACCAAGCCGGGGACCGGCTCCTGTGCCGGGTCGCCGATCGTCTGAAGGGGCTCGTCCGGCAGTCGGATACCGTGGCGCGGGTCGGCGGTGACGAGTTCACCGTGATTCAGGCCGGTACGGACAGGCCCGAGGATCCGCAGCAACTCGCTCAGCGGCTCATCGAGGCCATTCGCCAACCGATCGACCTCGACGGCGAACGAGTGATCGTGGGGGCCAGCGTCGGAATCGCCCGGGCTCCGCAGGATGGCGGAGACGCAGACACCCTGTGCCGGCACGCGGACCTCGCCCTGTATCGTGCAAAGGCAGCCGGCCGGAACACTTTCCGGTGCTACGAGCCGGGGATGCGTTTCGACCGCGCGATCAGGACGCGCGCGGCCGGATAGGGGTGTCTCGCCGGCGCCCGATGGGCGCCGGATGCCGCTACCACCCTCGGGTATCCTCGCCCGTTGGGCGCCGGCCCTGCGGCGTCAGACGATCGATCACCTGCGGCAAAGCTTGCGCCAGCTGCGACAGGAGATCGTCGCGTTGCAGGCCGGTGCGCTGCTCGAGGGCATCGACGGTGTCGGGACCGAGGGCGTCGGCGAGTTGTCGGGGCTGGACCGGACGGTTCTCACCGGAGCCGATCCAGGATTCGATCATATCTCCGAGACCACCGCGCTGGAACCGGTCGATCAGTCCGTCGAGGCCGGTCTCACCGTCACCAGGCTCGCGGTCGAGCCGGGCGTAGGGGCCGGCACCCGGATCGCGCTCGGTCGTTCCACCGCCGCCATCTGCCGTACCCCGCTCCCCCGGTCCATCGAGCATCCCCGAGAGATCGCTGAAATCACCCTCCTGGCGGCCGCGCGGCTCGGCACCGCCCCCCCGGTCATACTCTCGTCCGCGATCGTGCGCGAAGCCGCCGAGATCACCCTCGTCGTAGCCGCCGGGGGCCTGCCCGCCCGACCCATGCCCGCCTTGGGAATCATCACGGTGGGGGCGGCCGCCGCCGCCCAGAAGATCGCCGAGGCTCCCGGCGCCCTTGGACATCAGGAGCATCAGGAGGGCCTGGACGATGGGCGAGAGATTGCCCATGCCGCCACCGGCTCCGCCGCCCTGCCCGCGGCCCTGTTCGGGTCTGCCGCCGCCCAGAACCTGTCCGAGAACGCCGCCAATGACTTGATCGAGGAGGCCCATGATCGTTTCTCCCGTGCTGCGTGGACGTGTCGGCCTACCGTTGTTGGCTGCCGCCGGTGGCGGCGCGGTCCCGGTCGGGCAAGTGATCGAGGGGATTGGTCCGCTTTCCGCTCGATCCGACGACCGCGGCCGAGTGGTCGATGGCCTTCGGCGGCGAGACCTGTCCGGTGGGCCGCTCCGCCGCGCGGGCATCGCGTGACGGCAGCGTAGCGGGAGTGGGCTGATCGTTGGGGTTGGCGAGCGACTGTGCCACGGCGGACTGGCCGCCGAGGGGCGTGATGAGCATGCCGAAGGCGGCCGACACGGCGAGGCCGGCAACGAACAGGCCGGTCGCCGCGATGCCGGCGCGGGGCCGCAGGGCATGGCGCCGGCGGGCGGAGGTGGTGGTCATGATCAAGACGATCTCCGTGGGAGGACGGGCTCGGCGCCTGCGCGGGGGCGCCATCTGCTGCACCAAGCCCGGCCGGGCCGGGCTGGTTCCCCTCCCCCGCTTCAGCCCTTCTTGCGCCCGCCCCCACCCTTGTATTTCGGCTTCTGCCCACCGAGCCCCTGCGTCGAGCGAGCCTTGGGACGCTCCTGCCATTGCGGCGGGGCGGTGCCTACGGGCAGTTCGCGGTCGGTGCCCGGCCCCATGTTGTCGAGAGTTGGCTTCGAGATGCGGCTCTGCTTCGCGCCGTAGCGTCCCGCCTCGCGTTCGACGTCGCCCTGGCGCGCCATCGGATCGTCGGAGACGAGGAGCTCCGTCGCCTGGAGGCGCTTGAGCTCGTCGCGCAGGCGCGCGGCCTCCTCGAAGTCGAGGTCGGCGGCGGCCGTGCGCATGCGCTTCTCGAGGTCGGCCATCACCGCCTTGAAGTTGTGGCCGATGGTGGCGGCGTTCTTGGCGAGCCCCGTATCGACCTGGACATGGTCGCCCTCGAACACGCTCGAGAGGATGTCGGAGATGCCGCGCTTCACGCTCTGGGGCGTAATGCCGTGCTCGACGTTGTAGGCGAGCTGCTTCGTCCGGCGCCGCTCGGTCTCGGCCATCGCCCGCTCCATGGAGCCGGTGATGTTGTCGGCGTAGAGGATGCAGCGCGCCTCCGCGTTGCGGGCCGCGCGTCCGATGGTCTGGACGAGCGAGGTCTCCGATCGCAGGAAGCCCTCCTTGTCGGCGTCGAGGATCGCGACCAGGGCGCATTCGGGGATGTCGAGGCCCTCGCGCAGGAGGTTGATGCCGATGAGGACATCGAAGGCGCCGAGGCGCAGGTCGCGAATGATCTCGATACGCTCCAGTGTGTCGATGTCCGAGTGCATGTAGCGCACGCGCACGGAGTTCTCGTGCAGATATTCGGTGAGATCCTCGGCCATGCGCTTGGTCAGCGTGGTCACGAGCGTCCGGTAGCCGGCCTGTGCGACTTCGCGGACCTCGCCCAGCAGATCGTCCACTTGGCTGCGGGCGGGCCTGATCTCGATGACCGGATCGACCAGGCCGGTGGGGCGGATGACCTGCTCGGCGAAGACGCCGCCGGTCTGCTCCATCTCCCACTTCGCCGGAGTCGCCGAGACGTGGATCGATTGCGGCCGCATGGCGTCCCATTCCTCGAACCGCAGCGGGCGGTTGTCGAGACAGGACGGCAGGCGGAAGCCGTATTCGGCCAGCGTCGCCTTGCGGCGGAAGTCGCCCTTGTACATGCCGCCGATCTGCGGAACCGTGACGTGACTCTCGTCGGTGAAGACGAGGGCGTTGTCGGGCAGGTACTCGAACAGGGTCGGGGGCGGCTCGCCGGGCTTGCGTCCCGTCAGGTAGCGGGAATAGTTCTCGATGCCGTTGCAGGCGCCCGTGGCCTCGATCATCTCGATGTCGAAGGTGCAGCGCTGTTCGATGCGCTGGGCCTCGATGAGGCGGCCCATCTTCGTCAACTCGTCCACCCGCAGCTTCAGCTCGGTCTTGATGCCCTTCACCGCCTGCTGGAGGGTCGGGCGCGGCGTGACGTAGTGGGAGTTGGCGTAGACCTTCACGAATTTGAGGTCGTTGATCTTCTTGCCCGTGAGCGGGTCGAACTCGGTGATCGACTCGACCTCGTCGCCGAACAGGCCGATGCGCCAGCCGCGATCGTCCAGGTGGGCGGGCCACAACTCGATGACGTCGCCGCGCACCCGGAAGGTGCCGCGGGCGAAATCCGACTGGATGCGCTTGTATTGGAGCGCTACGAGGTCGGCTACGAGCTGGCGCTGCTCGATCTTCTCCTCCAGCGACACCGTGAACGACATGGCGGTGTAGGTCTCCACCGAACCGATGCCGTAGATGCACGAGACGGAGGCGACGAGGATCACGTCGTCGCGCTCCAGCAGGGCGCGGGTGGCGGCGTGGCGCATGCGGTCGATCTGCTCGTTGATCGACGATTCCTTCTCGATGAAGGTGTCCGAGCGCGGCACGTAGGCTTCGGGCTGGTAGTAGTCGTAGTACGAAACGAAATACTCCACCGCGTTGTCGGGGAAAAAGCTCTTGAACTCGCCGTAGAGCTGCGCCGCCAGAGTCTTGTTCGGGGCGAGGATCAGGGCCGGACGCTGCGTCGCCTCGATGACCTTGGCCATGGTGAAGGTCTTACCCGAGCCGGTGACGCCGAGCAGCACCTGATCGCGCTCCGCCTTCTTGACCCCGTCCACGAGCTCGGCGATGGCCCGGGGCTGGTCGCCCGCCGGCTCGAACTCGGACTGGAGGCGGAATGGCACGCCGCCCTCGGATTTCTTCGGCCGTTCCGGTCGGTGCGGCGCCCAGTTCTTGCCGTCCTTGAATAGGGGGTTGCCCTCGGTGAGGAGGCGCGACAGGGCGTCCACCGTGGCCGAGACGCCGTCGGTGGCGAGCGACGTGTCGCCATCGTCGGCCAGTCCCTCCGGAGCCGGGCCGTCCTCCGGCGGGGTCAGGCCCAGAGCCTGGGCGAGGCGGGGATCGACCTCGGCCGCCTCATGCGTGAAGGCCGCCTGGGGCGCCTCGCCGAACCCCTTCGCGGATGCGGGTTTCGCGATCGCTTTCTTCGGGCGGCCAGGCCGGGCGGGGGCGGGCGGCGCGGTGTTCTCCACAACCGGCAGGCGATTACGGTTCAGGGCCGGGCTCAGCAGGGCGGCGAGATGCTCGTCGAGGGGCTGAAGCTCGGGTTTCGACGCCTTCGGGGAGCCCCTGGATCGTGAGCTTTTGGGGGGGGAACCCGTGACGGTGGAGGAGCGCGGTTTGTTCGGGGCGGCCATGGATGAGATATGGGCCTTTCGACGGGGGCCGGGAAGGGTTCGCGCCCCGATGGCATCTCCACCGCAGCGTTCGCCCCTGCAACGCGCACATGGCTCACGTGCGCGGGCGAACGGCCCGCCGTCGAAACCGTTGATCCGGCGGGCCGCCTTCACGGCCATGGAGCAGTGAGTTCATGACCGGAACGGCCCTCATCGCCGGTGTCAGCGGCATCGTCGGCAACAACCTCGCCCGCCACCTCGTCGAAACCGGCTGGGACGTTCACGGCCTTGCCCGCCGGCCCGTGCAGAGCCCAGGCGTCACCCCGGTCGCGGCCGACCTCACCGATCCGGACGCCTTGAGAGCGGCCCTGGCCGAGATACGCCCGACCCACGTCTTCATCACCACCTGGATGCGGCAGGAGACCGAAGCCGAGAATTGCCGGGTCAACGGCGCCATGGTCCGCAACCTTCTCGGCGCCCTCGACCACGCACCTCTGGCCCACGTCGCCCTGGTGACGGGGTTGAAGCACTATCTCGGCCCGTTCGAGGACTACGGAAAGGGCACCCTGCCCCAGACCCCGTTCCGCGAGGATCAGGATCGCCTGCCCGTCGAGAATTTCTACTATGTGCAAGAAGACGAAGTCTTTGCCGCCGCTGCCCGGCGTGGCTTCACCTGGAGCGTGCACCGGCCGCACACCATCATCGGCTATGCGCTGGGCAACGCCATGAACATGGGCGTGACGCTGGCCTGCTACGCCACCCTGTGCCGTGAGACCGGACGGCCGTTCGTGTTTCCGGGCTCGGCCCAGCAATGGAACGGGCTCACCGACGTGACCGATGCGCGCCTGCTTGCCCGCCACCTCGCTTGGGCCTCGACCACCCGGGCTGCCGCCGACACGGCATTCAACGTCGTCGACGGCGATGTCTTCCGGTGGTCGTGGATGTGGAGCCGCATCGCGGAGTGGTTCGGCGTTCAGCCGGCGCCCTATTCCGGCGAGGCGATGCCCCTTGAGCAGCAGATGTCGGGTGCGGCCCCCCTGTGGCGCGAACTTGCTGCCCGGCACGGGCTCGTCGAGCCGGATCTCGACCGCCTCGCCTCGCCCTGGCACACGGATGCCGACCTTGGCCGGCCCATCGAGGTCGTCACCGACATGAGCCGCAGCCGCCGCCTCGGCTTCCTCGACTACCAGCCCAGCGACGACGCCTTCTTCGACCTGTTCTCGCGGCTCCGGGCCGAGCGGGTGATCCCGTAGGTGACCGGAACACCGTCCCCGGCTGGACAGGCCGGGGCTCGGGACCCAGATCACGCTGGACACGAGACCGGACGGACCCCGATGCAGCCTCAGACCCCCGCAAAGCCCGAACTCGACGACGCCACCCTCGCCTTCGCCGGGAAGGTGTTTCAGTTCGCCCGTCTGGGCCATGCCCGGGAACTCGCCGAGTTGTTCGGTCAGGGCATGCCGGCGAACCTGCGCAACGACAAAGGCGACAGCCTGCTCATGCTCGCCGCCTATAACGGCCAGGCCGAGGCTGCGCAGGCGATCCTCGAACATGGCGGCGACCCGGAACTCGCCAACGACCGGGGCCAGACGCCCCTGGCCGGGGCCGCGTTCAAGGGCGATATCGCCATGACCGAACTGCTCCTCGCACACGGTGCCCTCGTGGACGGCACCGGCGACGGTACCCGCACGGCCCTGATGACGGCCGCGATGTTCGACCGCGTCGCGATCATCGACCTGCTCTTAGCCCATGGCGCCGACCCGGACCGGCGCGACGGGGCCGGGCTCACCGCCGCCGAGATGGCCCAGTCCATGGGGGCGACCCAGGCCCCCGCCCGTCTCGCGCAGGCGTCGAGGCCCCCGGCCTGAGGTAGCCTGCGTCCGGGGCGGTTCGGGTGTATGGAGCGCATCGGGCTCCGGCCCGCGCCCGGCCCATGAGTGTCCCATGACCACCGCTTCCAAGCCCCGTTCGCTCGAGAACCGCCGCATCCTCCTCGTGATCGGCGGCGGCATCGCGGCCTACAAGTCCCTCGACCTTATCCGCCGCCTGCGCGAGCGTGGGGCCCAGGTGCGTCCCCTCCTCACCAAGGGCGCGCAGGAATTCGTGACGCCGCTGGCCGCCGCCGCGCTCGCTGGCGAGCGCGCGCATACGGACCTGTTCGACCGGGCGGAGGAGGCCGATATCGGCCACATCAAGCTTGCGCGCGACGCCGACGCCATCGTGGTCGCGCCCGCCACCGCGAGCCTGATGGCCAGGATGGCAACCGGCGAAGCCTCGGATCTGGCCGCCACGGTGCTGCTCGCCACCACCCTGCCGATCCTCATCGCCCCGGCCATGAACGTGCGGATGTGGCAGCACCCGGCGACACGGCGCAACCTTGCGACGCTCATGGGCGACGGCGTGCGCGTGGTCGGGCCCAATGACGGCGCCATGGCGGAGGCCGAGTTCGGGCCCGGGCGCCTCGCCGAACCGACGGAGATCGCCGCCGCCGTGGAGGCGATGCTGGCCGAGGGCGAGCGACCTGGCGGGTTCGGTTTCCTTGCCGGACGGACCGTGTCCGGGCGCGCACCGGCCGGTCCTCTCGCGGGACGGCGCGTCCTCGTGACCTCGGGGCCGACCCACGAGCCCATCGATCCCGTGCGCTACCTCGCCAACCGCTCGTCCGGCCGCCAGGGACACGCTATTGCGGCCGCGGCTGCGGCGGCGGGAGCCGACGTCACCCTGATCTCTGGCCCGGTCGCGATTCCCGATCCGGATGGCGTGCGTGTGGTTCCCGTCGAGACCGCGCGGGCCATGCTGGCGGCCGTGGAGGCGGCCTTGCCGGCGGACATCGCGGTGTTCACGGCCGCCGTCGGCGACTGGCGCCCGGCGGAGGCCGGCACGCGCAAGATCAAGAAGGACGGGAGCGAGCCGCCCCCCCTCCTCCTCGTGGAGAACCCCGACATTCTCGCCACCATCGCGGGCCGGGCGAGCGGGCGCCCGGCTCTCGTGGTGGGCTTCGCCGCCGAGACCGACGACGTGCTCGCCAACGCGCAGCGGAAGATCGCCCGCAAGGGCTGCGATCTACTCGTCGCCAACGACGTTTCGGCCGCCGGGGGCGTCATGGGTGGGCTGAACAACACCGTCCACCTCGTTGGACGCGACGGCTCCGTCGAGACCTGGCCGACCCTCGACAAGGATGAGGTCGGGCGCCGCCTCGTGGCCCGCTTCGCCGCGTTGCTGCCGGCGTGACGCGGTGCGGCAAAAACCTGCGGACCCCGTGCGCGTATTGGCGCGTTAACGCTTGACTAACCCGTCTCCCGGCATCATTTCGGCGTCGCCTCCGATTCCGCCTCGTGCCGGTCGTGCGGCTCCATAGGATCTGACTGACCCAATGCCCAGCGACAGTAGTCGATGGACCGTGCCGCCTTCGGCCGTCCGCGTGCGTCACGCCTGATCGCTGATCGGGCTCGCCCGCGATCGACCCCCGGTGACCGGTCGAACGAGGTGAGCCCATGACCGTCTTGAAGCTTTCTGCCTTTCCGGCCGCTTTTCGTACGAACCTCATTCCCCTGAGCGACGTTCGCCTCCGCGCCGTACGATCGCGGTCCACCCGCAAGGCCGCGCCGAAATCGCCCCCGAAGAAAAAGCGCGATGCCAACGTCGCCCTCATCATGGCGGTGATGATGAGCCTCGTTTTCGCGCCCGTGGTCGGCATGCACCTGTTTGCCACCTTTGGGCCGGTCGACCTTGGGACGCAGAAGCCCGCCGCCGAGGTCGTGTCGCGCACCGTGCCCGCCCTTCCCCCAGGTTGACGACCTCAGCCGTCTGAGGCGGCGGGGTCCATGTGGACGGCCTCCCAGACATGGCCGTCCGGGTCCTGGAAGCTACAGGCATACATGAAGTCGTGATCCATCACGGGCTTCCACGGCCGGCCTCCGGCGGCCAGGGCCTGGGCCAGCATCGTGTCCACCGCCTCGCGGGACTCCGCCGAGACGCAGGTCAGCACCTCCGTGGCGGTGTTCGCGTCGCTGATCGGCCCGGTGATGAAATCCCGGAACCGGCCCTCCACCATCAGCATGACAAAGATGTTCTCCGCCACGATCATGCAGGCGGCCTCGTCGTTGGAGAAGTTCGGGTCGAAGCCGAACCCGAGGGTGCCGAAGAACGCCCGTGAGACCGTGAGGTCCTTCACGGGGAGGTTCACGAAAATCATCCGCATGTTTCGTCTCCCCGTGGTTGAATGCTGTCAGGCCTGTGCCTGGGCGGCTTCGTGCCGGGCCGCCAGATCGGCCTCCTCCGCCGCGATCTTGACGGCGGCGGGCCGCCCGTTGACGCGGGCGATGTAGGCCATGATCGCCGGTTCCTCGGGAACGAGCTTGAAACTCGTGGTCCAGCCAAGCGCCGTGCCCCACAGGACATCGGCGGCGGTGAAGCGCTCGCCGAGGATGTAGGGTCCCCTGGAGAGAGCCCCCAGCAGGGTCGCCAGCACCGTGTCGAAGTCGCCGTAGGCCGACATGGCGCGCGGACCCGCTTCGCGCTGGAGCGCCCGGTCGATGACCGCCGGCTCGAAGCTCGACCCGTAATAGACCATCCAGCGCAGGTACGGCCCGCGCAGGGGATCGTCGGGAGCCGGGGCGAGGCCCACCCCGGGGAACAGGTCGGCGAGGTAGAGGTAGATCGCCGCCTGCTCGGTCACGAGGGCGTCGCCGTGGGTCAGGGCCGGGACCTTCCCCATGGGGTTAATGGCAAGGTACGCCGCGGCGCGGTGCTCGCCGGCCTTCATGTTCATCACCTGAAGCCGATGCGGCGCGCCGAGCTCCTCCAGGAGAATCCGCACCCCCGTCGAGCGGGTGTTGGGCGCATGGTAGAGCGTGATCTCGGATGCCAAGCAGAATGCCTTTCGCGAATCGTCGACCGCAGGGTCTGCGCCGGGCGGGCCAGCGTCAACCGGAGCGCGCTAGTTGCGGCGCGCCGCGACGGCCTGGGCCAGGAGGCACAGGATCTCGAAGGCCAGGGTGGCGCCGGCCAGCGCCGTGATGCCGGACGGGTCGAGGGGCGGGGCGACCTCGACGAGATCGGCACCGACGAAGTCGAGGCCGCTCAAGGCCCGCACGAGGAACAGCGCCTCCCGACTGGTGAAGCCCCCCATTTCCGGCGTGCCGGTGCCGGGGGCGTAGGCCGGATCGAGGGCATCGATGTCGAAGCTGAGATAGGCCGGCCCGGCACCGATCACGGCGCGAGCCTCCGCCGCCACCGCGGGCAGGCCCCGCATCGCGACCTCGTCCATGGGGACGATCCGCACGCCCTGCGCCCGCGCCCAGTCGAGTTCGTCGGCGGCGTCGACGCTGCCGCGCAGGCCGATCTGGATCATGCGCCCAGGATCGAGGACGCCGTCCTCGATGGCCCGGCGGAACGGCGTGCCGTGGGTGAGCCGGCTGCCGTCGTACTGGCCGTCGTCGGTGTCGCTGTGGGCATCGATATGGACGAGGCCGAGGGGCCGGTCGCGGCCGAGCGCCCGCAGGACCGGATAGGTCACGAAATGGTCGCCGCCGACGGACAGGGGAACGATGCCGGCGGCCGCCAGCGGCGCGTAGAACGCTTCGATCCGTGCCGCGGTCGCAGCGACGTCGATGGGGTTGACGCAGACGTCGCCGAGATCGGCGCAAGCGGCGAGATCGTAGGGCGCGATCCCGGTGGCCGCATTGCGCGCACGGGTGCCGGTGGAAGCCTCGCGTATGCCGCGCGGCCCGAGGCGTGCACCCGGCCGGTTGGTGGTGGCCCCGTCGAACGGGATGCCGACGAGGCCGATATCGATGCGGCCCGGGGCCTCGGCGGGGGCGAGGATCGGAAGGCGCATGAAGCTCGCGACACCCGAGAAGCGCGGGCTCGCCATGCCCGAGGGCGGACGATGGCGCGCGATCCGTCCCGCATCCGGGTCTTCGGTCATCGTTCCTCCACGTGCGTCTGCCAAAGCGATCGTTAGGGCATCCTTTCGCCGGGATGGCGCTTCGATCAAGCGCATGATCGCCCCGCGGCCCCCGTGGCTGCGAAAACCGTCGCGTTGACGGATCGGCGGTGCGTGGCTATAGAGCGCGGATTGCCGACGGTCGCGGTCTTCCCCGTCCGTCGGCTTCGCCATTGCCCGAACAACCTGCACGCGATCATACGACACTCCGGCCTGCGGGCCCGTCGGGATCGCCTCAAACGTGATGAGGATGCCCCATGGCCAACACCGTGTCGGCCAAGAAAATGACCCGCAAGATCGCGAAGCGGACCGCTGTGAACCGCTCGCGCCGCAGCCGTATGCGCACCTTCGTCCGCAAGGTCGAAGAGGCCATTGCCGGTGGCGACCAGACCAGCGCGCTGACCGCCCTGCGGGAAGCCGAGCCCGAGATCATGCGGGCCGCTCAGCACGGCATCGTGCACAAGAACAACGCGTCCCGGAAGGTCTCGCGCCTCGCGGCACGGGTCAAGGCGCTCGCCGCCTAACCCTCCGTCCTCAGGACCCATTGCGAAGAAAGCCCGGCAGCGATGCCGGGCTTTCTTCGTTTTCGGCTGCCCTTCTCGCGCCGCCGGTGGCCAGCCCGGACCATGCGCCATCCCGTCGTGACACCGCGACATGCGTCCACCTGCAGTGTCTCGTTAACGATATTGCCGAATCTCCCATGTTGTGGCGTGCGCAGGCCAAGTGTAACTTAACGATCGCTTGAGAAGACGCCACAAAAGCCGTGCATCTCCGAGTCGAGGATGAACCGTTCACAAGGTCGGGGCTCCGGCTCGACTCACCCCGCCAAGCCCTCGTCGCAATTCGCGCAAATTTGGCTATCCCCATTAGTCCCGTTGTTAGGAGAACCGTAGCTTATTGTTGATAGGCTGTTTTCATCGACAAAAAGTGCCGTGGGTCCATTGACACCGGCGCGAACACCAGGGTCCCGCGAATGGCTTGCGGGACGCGACGTCAGTCAAGTGTGCGTACGTTCCGGCGGCGGCTCTCCGTCCTCGGCGCGAGGAGAGCGATGATGCATGTCGACGGTAGCGTGTCCGGCAACCCCGAGACGGGCATGAGCGGCGTGGGTGGGACCGATCCGGTGGCCGCCTGGGCTCGGGTGAAGCGCCGCTTGCGGGCGGAACTGGGCGAGGACGTGTTCGCGAGCTGGTTCGCCCGGCTCGAACTGCTCGAAGTCTCAGGCGCCACGGCCCGCCTCACGGTGCCCACCCGCTTCCTCAAGAGCTGGATCGAGTCGCACTACATCGACCGCGTCCTGAACACCTTCCGCAGCGAGGTGGAGGAGGTCTCGCGCATCGACGTCTCAGTGCGCGGTCCCGCCGCCCGTCCGGCCGCCGCCGCGAGTGCTCCGAAGCCCGCGATGGCGCCAAGCCCCCTGGCTCGTCTCCAGGCCGCCGGCTCCGGAATGCACGCCCCGGGCGAAGCCGATTCGGAAGTTTCCGCCCCGGTCCGCGCCGAGGGTGGCTCCGGCGACCTCAACGGCGCGCCCCTCGACAACCGCCTCACCTTCGCGAGCTTCGTCGTCGGCCGCTCCAACGCCCTCGCCCATGCGGCCGGCGAGCGCGTCGCCCGCCACGACGGCCAGGGCGCGCTCTACAACCCGCTCTACCTCCATGCCGGGGTCGGCCTGGGCAAGACCCACCTGCTGCACGCCATCGGCCACGCCGCCCGCGATTCCGGCCGCCGGGTGATCTACCTCACCGCCGACCGCTTCATGTACGGCTTCGTCAACGCCCTGAAGACCCAGAACGCCCTAGCCTTCAAGGAGCGCCTGCGCGCCATCGATCTCCTCATTCTCGACGACGTGCAGTTCATCCAGGGCAAGTCGATCCAGGCCGAGTTCGGCCACACCATCAACGCCCTCATCGATGCCGGCCGCCAGGTCGTCGTCGCCTCCGACCGGCCGCCCACCGAACTCGAAGCCCTGGAAGAGCGGGTCCGCTCGCGCCTCGCCGGCGGCCTCGTGGTCGAGATCGGCACCCTCGACGAGCAGTTGCGCACCTCGATCCTCTCGGCGCGGCTCGCCGCCGTGCAGGTCTCGCATCCGAGCTTCGAGGTCTCGCCCACGGTCGCCACCTACGTCGCCCGGGCGATCACCGCCAACGGGCGCGATCTCGAGGGTGCCGTGAATCGGCTGCTCGCCCATGCCACCCTCACGGGGGCGGCGGTGACCATGGAGACCGCCGAGGCCGCGATCCGCGATCTGGTGAAGAACCGCGAGCCCAAGCGCATCAAGATCGAGGACATCCAGAAGCTGGTGGCCTCGCGCTACAACGTCTCGCGCTCCGACATCCTGTCCGAGCGACGCACGGCCGCCGTGGTCAAGCCGCGCCAGATCGCGATGTACCTGTCGAAGGTGCTGACCCTGCGCTCCCTCCCCGAGATCGGCCGGCGCTTCGGCGGTCGCGACCACACCACCGTGCTCCACGCCGTGCGCAAGATCGACAAGCTCATCGGCGAGGACAATGTGCTCAACGACGAGGTCGAACTCCTGAAGCGCATGCTGCAGGATTGAGGCGCGTCGCGCGGCGGAGCTTTCGGCTCCGCCGCGGATCGAAGCCGGGATAGCCGCCCTCTCGCACTTGCGTTCGCCGATGGGCTTCGCCAAGTTCATCGGCCACGGTGCCGGGTTTTGGTGCCGTTCCACGGTGCCTTTCCACGCGGAATGCCGAGGCGCGCCGCCGCGCCGGCTCAAGCGACGTCCACCTTCAGACCACGAGTTTTGTCGATGAGAGTCACTGTCGAGCGCGCGGCCCTCCTTCGTTCGCTCGGCCACGTGCACCGCGTGGTCGAGCGCCGCAACACCATCCCGATCCTGTCGAACGTGCTCCTGCGCGGCGGCCCTGCGGGCCTGGAGCTGCGCGCCACGGACCTCGACATCGAGGTCACGGAGACCATCCCGGCCGATGTGGCCGATGCGGGCGCCACCACCGTGCCGGCGCACGTCATCTACGACATCGTACGCAAGCTGCCCGACGGCGCCCAGGTCTCCCTGGAGACCAGCGGCGAGACGGGGCAGATGACCATCCGCTCGGGCCGCTCGCGGTTCTCGCTCGGCGCCCTGCCGGAAGGCGATTTCCCCGACCTCGCCGCCGGCGAGCTGCCGAACCGCTTCACCCTGGCGGCGGCCGACCTCAAGCGCCTCATCGAGAAGACGCAGTTCGCCATCTCCACGGAGGAGACGCGGTACTATCTCAACGGCATCTACCTCCACACCATCGAGTCCGAGGGTTCGCTGAAGATGCGGGCCGTCGCCACCGACGGACACCGCCTCGCTCGGGTCGAGATCGAGGCGCCGGACGGAAGCCGCGACATGCCGGGCATCATCGTGCCCCGCAAGGCGGTCGCTGAGATCATCAAGCTCGTGGAGGATGGGGGCGAGGGCGTGGAGATCGACCTGTCCTCGGCCAAGATCCGATTCAAGTTCGCCAGTGGCGTGGTGCTGATCTCCAAGCTCATCGACGGTACATTCCCGGATTACCAGCGCGTCATCCCCTCCGGAAACGACAAGCGCCTTACCGTCGAGCGTGACCAGTTCGCCCGGGCGGTCGATCGTGTCTCGACCATCTCGTCGGAGCGCGGCCGCGCGGTGAAGCTCGCCGTGCAGGAAGGGCGTCTCGCACTTTCCGTGAACAATCCGGATTCCGGCAGTGCCACCGAGGAGCTCGACGTCGATTACGAGGCCGCTGCCCTCGATATCGGCTTCAACGCCCGCTACCTCCTCGACATCACGGCTCAGCTCGAGGGCGACACCGCCCTGTTCAAGCTCGCCGACCCGGGCTCGCCGACCCTGATCCAGGACCGCGAGGGCGCGTCCGCGCTTTACGTGCTGATGCCGATGCGGGTGTGATCGCGACCGCTTCGTCCAATCTCATCGCGCATGCACCCGAGGATGCCTCGGCGGGTCGCAGGCTTCGCCTGACCCGCCTGATCTGCCGCGACTTCCGCAATCACGCCGACGTCGATCTCGAGGTGAGCCGCCGCTTCGTCGCGCTGGTCGGCGAGAACGGGGCCGGCAAGACCAACCTATTGGAAGCCGTATCCCTGTTCTCGCCGGGGCGCGGCCTGCGCCGGGCCGATCTCGCGGGCATGGCCCGCATCGGCGGACCGGGCGGCTTCGCCGTGTCGATGACCCTGGCGGCGGGCGAAGGCGAGCACCGGGTCGGCACCGGCTACGAACCGCCCGGCCTCGACGGGCGCGCCGCGCGCCTGTGCCGGATCGACGGCGCGACGGCGCCTTCCCCCGTGGCGTTCTCCGAGTTCCTTCGCGTGGTCTGGCTTACCCCGGATTTCGACGGATTGTTCCGAGGGGCGGCGGGTGACCGCCGCCGCTTCCTCGACCGGCTGGTGCTTGCCGTCGATGCCACCCACGGTGCCCGGGTCAACGCGTTGGAGCGGGCGTTGCGCTCGCGCAACCGGTTGTTGGAGGAGCGTCCCAACGACGGGCAATGGCTGGACGCCATCGAGCGCGAGGTCGCCGAACTCGGGGTTGCCGTGGCGCTCGCCCGGCGCGAGACTACGGAGCGCCTCGACCGGCTCATCGCGGAGGGGCGCGACGATGCCCAGCCCTTCCCCTGGGCGGCGCTCCGCCTCGAAGGCGACCTCGATGATCTCGTCGCCGTCTGGCCGGCGCTGGAGGCCGAAGACCGGTTCCGTATGGCCCTGCGCCAGGGCCGCGCCCGCGACCGCGCGGCCGGCCGTACGCTCAGCGGACCGCAGACCAGCGATCTCGTGGTGCGCCACGGTCCCAAGGACGTGCCCGCCGCCACCGCCTCCACGGGCGAGCAGAAGGCCCTGCTCATCGGGCTCGTTCTGGCCCATGCTCGCCTGGTCCAGGCCATGTGCGGGATCGCCCCCCTGGTCCTGCTGGACGAGGTCGCCGCCCATCTCGACCCGCGCCGCCGCGCCGGCCTGTTCGACGCCCTCGAAGCCCTGTCCGGTCAGGTCTGGATGACGGGGGCCGATCCGGCCCTGTTTGCCGAACTCGACGGACGGGCGGATCTGGTGAGAATCGTCGACGGGCGCGTCGCCGTGCCTTGAGGCGCCGGTGGGCCATGTCGATCGCGAATCTCCTCCTCTTCGCCGTTGCGGTGGCCTCTCCCGGTCCTGGCATCGCCGCCCTGGTGGCGGGAGTGCTGGCGCGCGGGCCGGTCGGCATCGGGGCCTTCATCGCCGGCTTCGTCGTGGGCGACCTCGTCTGGTTCGGCGTGGCGGCGGCCGGTATGGCCCTCCTCGCACGGTCCCTGGCCGTCGCGTTCGTCGTCCTGAAGTACGCCGGTGCCGTCTATCTCGCGGTTCTCGCCTGAAAAGCCTGGACCGCGCCCTTGGAGCCCATCGAGACCGAGCGCGTGGACGCAGACGGCCGGATACGCCTGTTCTTCGGCGGCCTCGTCCTCACCCTCGGCAACCCAAAGGTGATCCTGTTCTTCCTTGCGCTTCTGCCAGGTGTGGTTGATCTCGATCGCCTGACCCTCCTCGGCTTCGCCGAGATCGGCGCCACGATCGTCGTCGTCTTGAGCGCTGTCTTGTGCGCCTATGCCGGGGCCGCCGACCGCGCCCGGCGGGTCTTCACCTCGATTCGCGCGCGGCGTGCGATCAACCGCAGCGCCGGCACGGTGATGGCGGGCGCGGCGGTCGCCATCGCCACGCGGTGAGCCTCACGCGAGGGCGGATGGAATGTCGGTCTGCGAAAAATCGTTGCCGATGAACAGGAGTGGGACAACACGAGTTTGGGCGCAGGCATAGGCGAAGCAGTCGCCGAGGTTGAGGCGCGCGGGGTGGCCCCTGCCCTTTCCGTAGCGGTGATGCGCGAAGATCGCATGACTTGCGTCTCGGCCATCGATCGGCACGATGGCGATTTCGGATGCTGCCAGAAAGCTGCGGACCTTTTCCTCCGCCTCGGTGGTTGGAATCGTACCGAGACGACTGATCGCCAATGTCGATTCGAAGATCGCGATCGCCGATGTCATCGCGGAACTCGTCTTTTCGAGCCGGTCTACGAGCGCCTTGAAATGGGGTTCGCGCTGGAGAATCGCTACGATCGCAGATGCGTCGATGAACATCACGGCTCACCGCTGAGATCGTCGTAAAAGGCTTTGTCGGCCTTCAGGCCCGTTCTGGGATAGGCGGCAATCGCATCCTGGATCGGTTTGATGCGTTCCAAAAGCGACGGCTTCGCCTCCCGTCTCGCCAACTCGTTGACGAGCGCCATTCGCACGGCCTCGGTCTTGCTCACCCTTGCCGCTGATGCCAGCGTTTCAGCGAGTTGGTTAACCTCCTCGCTACGGATATTCAGCGCCATCGTACGCCCCTCGTGTAGACGCGTTTACGATGGTGCCTACACGACTTTCGCGCAAGCTACCCATTCCACAAAAACAACCAAAAGTTGAAATCCTGAAGGTAGCGATGAACACTCGCCTCGATGAAGCCCGCGCCGCGTTGAAAACGACCTTCGGCTACGACGATTTCCGCCCCGGCCAGGACGAGGTCATCGGCGCGGTGCTCGACGGGACCGACGTGTTCGCCGTGATGCCGACGGGCTCGGGCAAGTCGATGACCTACCAGCTGCCCGCCCTGGTGGAATCCTCGCTCACGGTGGTGGTCTCTCCCCTGATCGCCCTGATGCACGATCAGGTTCAGCAGATGCTCGGCTTCGGTGTAGCCGCCGCCACCCTCAACTCCTCCGTGCCCGAGGCGACTTCGCGCGAGACCTGGCGCCAGATACGCTCCGGCGATCTGCGCCTCCTCTTCGTCTCACCCGAGCGGCTGATGATGGAAGGGCTGATGGATGCCCTGCGGGGCGCCGGCGTTCGGCGCCTCGCCGTGGACGAGGCCCACTGCGTCTC
This sequence comes from Methylobacterium sp. Leaf87, assembly GCF_001422775.1. Lineage (NCBI taxonomy): Bacteria > Pseudomonadati > Pseudomonadota > Alphaproteobacteria > Hyphomicrobiales > Methylobacteriaceae > Methylobacterium > Methylobacterium sp. Leaf87. The sequence continues at coordinate 35,389 of NZ_LMMI01000011.1, forward strand.
GCAATGGGGCCACGATTTCCGACCCGAATACCGCGATCTGTCGCGCGCGCGCGAGGCGCTCGGCAACGTCCAGACCGTGGCGCTCACCGCCACCGCCGACAAGGCGACGCGGGCCGACATCACCGAGCGGCTGTTTCCCGCGGGCCGCGAGCTCAAGGCGTTCGTCCATTCCTTCGACCGGCCGAACATCCGCCTGACCTTCGTGCCGAAGGACAACCCCACCCGGCAGATCGAGCGTTTCCTCAAGCACCGCCGCTCCGAGAGCGGAATCATCTACTGCTCCTCGCGAAAGCGTACGGAGCAGCTCGCCGAAAGCCTTGCCAAGGACGGCTTCAACGCCCTGCCCTATCACGCCGGCCTCGACCAAGGCACGCGGATGAAGAACCAGGACACGTTCCTGCAGGAGGACGGCGTGGTGATGACGGCGACCGTCGCCTTCGGCATGGGCATCAACAAGCCCGACGTGCGCTTCGTCTGCCACGCCGACATGCCGTCCAACGTCGAAGGCTACTACCAGGAGATCGGCCGCGCCGGCCGCGACGGCCTGCCCGCCGACACCCTCACCATCTACGGCCTCGACGACATGTCGCTCCGCCGGCGGCAGATCGACGAGAAGGAGGTGCCGGACGAGCGTCGCCGCGTCGAGCGGCGCAAGCTCGAGGCGATGATCGCGCTGTGCGAGGGCGCCACCTGCCGCCGCCAGTCGCTCCTCGGCTATTTCGGCGAGGCGAGCGAGCCGTGCGGACGCTGCGACCTGTGCCGCTCGGGCGTCTCCCTCGTCGACGCCACGGTGCCGGCACAGAAGCTGCTCTCGGCCATCGTCCGCACCGGCCAGCGCTTCGGGGCGGCCTATGTCTGCGATGTGGTCCACGGCAAGGAATCCGACCCGATCCGCCGCAACGGCCACGCCGCCCTGAAGACCTTCGGGGTCGGCGCCGACAAGCCTGTCGCGGCTTGGCGCGCCATGCTGCGGCAGCTCTTTGCCGCGGGCGCCGTGTCCGAGAACGGCGACGGCTTCGGCGGGCTCTCACTCACCGACAAGGGCGAGGCGATCCTGTTCGGCCGCGAGACCATCCAGATGCGGCCGGACCCCGAGCCGAAGGTCGCCGAGCCGCGCGACCGCAAGCGCGCGGTCTCGCGCGACGATGCCAGCCTCGATCTCGACCCGGCCACCGAGGCCCTGTTCCAGCACCTGCGCGGCTTGCGCGCCACCATCGCGCGCGCCGAGGGCATCGCCGCCTTCATGGTGTTCCCCGACCGCACCCTCATCGAGATGGCGCGCTCCAAACCCGTCGATCTCTACGCCCTGCGCACGGTCCACGGCGTCGGCGAGCGCAAGCGCGAGGCCTATGGCGCACGCTTCGTCGAGGCCATCGCCGAGTTCCTGTCGCACGCCTCAGCCGGGTCTTCGTGATGCGGTTTCGCACTCGTCGGACGGGATCTTGATCGTGTAGGGACGGGCGTGGTCGCCGCTGCGACCGCCGAGACCCGCGTTCCATCGCATCATCGGACGGACAGCCCCATCGCTCAGGACGCCCCCTCGGCCGAGACCAGGCCGCGCCACATCTTCTACATGCCGGGCTTCGATCCGCGCGCGCCCGAGACCTACTGGGGCCTGTTCCGTCGCGAGAGTCGTCTGACCGCAGCCCGGCGCGGCATGGCGATCACGGTGGGCGATCCTGAGCGCTCGCCCGACGGCCTGCGCCTCGACTGGAGGGTGGCGGCGGACGGCACCGAGACTCGCTACACCCTGCTGCGCTGGGACGACATCGTCGCCGCCCGGTTTCCCCGTGGGAACACGCGCCGCCTCCTCGCCGTGCCGGCCCTGTGGTGGCGACTCTGGCGCATGGGCTACGTTCGACGCTTCCGTCGCGAGGCGCGACGCTTTTCCCGGGTGATCGTCGGCGTCCACCTCATCTACCTGGCGCTCGTGGTCTTCAGCTTCGGGGCCGCGCTGGGTCTCGTCGGCCTGCTTCCTGACTGGACGCGCCCCTGGTCCTGGCTCTCGGCGCCGGCGCTCGCCTACGCGATCCTCGCCGGGCTCATGGCGGTGACGCGGGGAAAGCCGTTCTATGTCGCGCATCTCGTCGACGACACCGCCTTCACCCACGACCATGCCGACGGGCGCGAGGCGCGGATGAATGCGCGCCTCGACGCCTTCGCCGATCTCATCCGGGCGGCGGACGGCCGGGCCGGTGAGATCGTGGTCATCGGCCATTCCTCTTCGAGCTTCCTCGGCATCGAGGTCCTCGACCGGGTGCTCGCCCGCGATCCCGAGTTCGGCCGGCGCGGTACCCCGGTCTCGTTCGTCAGCATCGGCAGCGTGATTCCCTGGATCACCCTCGACCCCCGGGCCGTGGCGATGCGGGCGTCCCTGGCGCGGGTCGCCGCCTGCGATGCCGTCGGCTGGCTCGATGTCCGGGCGAAATGGGACTGGCTCTCCATCCACAAACGCAATCCCCTGAGCGCCTCGCGGGTGCCGGCGCCGATGGCGCACCGGCCGGTGGAAATCCACGTCCGCATCGAGGATCTCATCGAGAAGCGCATCCTCAAGCGGCGCAAGTGGAACCTGTTCCGCATGCACTTCCAGCTGCTCATGTCGAGCCGCGACCCGCACGCGTTCGACTACGTCGCCTTCGTCGCCGGGCCCGAGCCGGTCCACGCCGCGATCCGGCGCTGGCGCGACGGCGCGGAACATCCCAAGGCCCGTGTGACGGAGGAATCCGCCGTTCCATGAGGTGCATGGAACGGTCGCGCGACGATCGCGTGTTGCCAGGGCGCGCCCTAACGCTCTAGAGCCGTCTCGACCGAGACGGCCGAACTGGATCGTGTCGAGAGGGGCCGCATGTTCCGCAACGATGTTCCGATCACCCCCGAACTGGTGCGCCAGCACGGCCTGACGCCCGACGAGTACGACCGCTTCCGCGGCCTCATCGGGCGCGACCCGACTCTGACCGAGCTCGGCATCGTCTCGGCCATGTGGAACGAGCACTGTTCGTACAAGTCCTCGCGCAAGCACCTGCGCGGCCTGCCGACCAAGGCGCCGTGGGTGATTCAGGGGCCGGGCGAGAATGCCGGCGTCATCGACATCGGCGACGGCCTGGCCTGCGTCTTCAAGATGGAGAGCCACAACCACCCGAGCTTCATCGAGCCCTATCAGGGCGCGACGACGGGCGTGGGCGGCATCCTTCGCGACGTGTTCACCATGGGGGCGCGCCCCATTGCGGCACTCAACGCCCTGCGCTTCGGCTCGCCGGACCATCCGCGCACCCGCCACCTCGTCTCGGGCGTGGTCGCGGGCATCGGCGGCTACGGCAATTCCTTCGGCGTGCCGACGGTGGGCGGCCTCATGGGCTTCCATTCGCGCTACGACGGCAACATCCTCGTCAACGCCATGGCGGTGGGTTTGGCCAAGACCGACGCGATCTTCTACGCGGCGGCCACCGGCGTGGGTAACCCCATCGTCTACCTCGGCTCGAAGACCGGCCGTGACGGCATCCACGGCGCCACCATGGCGTCGGCCGAGTTCGACGACGCGTCGGAGTCGAAGCGCCCCACCGTGCAGGTCGGCGACCCCTTCGCCGAGAAGCTGCTGCTGGAGGCCTGCCTCGAACTCATGGCGTCGGGCGCCGTCATCGCCATTCAGGACATGGGGGCCGCCGGCCTCACCTGCTCGGCCGTCGAGATGGGCGCCAAGGGGGATCTCGGCGTCGAGCTCCACATCGAGAAGGTCCCGGCCCGCGAGGCCGGCATGACCGCCTACGAGATGATGCTGTCGGAGAGCCAGGAGCGCATGCTCATGGTCCTCAAGCCCGGCATGGAGGCCGAGGCGCAAGCCATCTTCGTGAAGTGGGGCCTCGATTTCGCGATCATCGGGCACACCACCGACACGCTGCGCTTCGTGGTCAAGCACGACGGCGTGGTGATGGCCGATCTGCCGATCAAGGAACTCGGCGACGAAGCCCCGCTCTACGACCGGCCTCATATCGCCAACACCCACCAGCCGGTGATCCTGGCGTCCGAAGTGCCCGAGACCGTGGGCAGCGCGGAGGCCCTGAAGCGCCTCGTCGGGTCGCCGGACCTGTCCTCGAAGCGCTGGGTCTACGAGCAGTACGACCATTTCATCGGCGGCAACACCGTGCAGAAGCCCGGCGGGGATGCGGCCATCGTGCGCGTCGAGGACGGCCCCAAGGGCCTCGCCATGACCGCCGACGTGACGCCGCGCTACTGCGAGGCCGATCCCGTCGAGGGCGGCCGGCAGGCCGTGGCGGAGGCCTGGCGCAACATCACGGCGGTGGGCGGCACGCCGCTCGCCATCACCGACAACCTCAATTTCGGCAACCCCGAGAAGCCCGAGGTGATGGGCCAGCTCGTCGGCTGCCTCAAGGGCATCGGCGAGGCCTGCCTCGCCCTCGACTTCCCCGTCGTGTCCGGCAACGTCTCGCTCTACAACGAGACCAACGGGGTGGGCATCCTGCCGACCCCGACAATCGGCGGCGTCGGCGTCCTCGCCGACGTGACCCGCCACGCCACCCTGGCGCTCAAGCGCGAGGGCGACCTCCTAGTGCTCGTCGGCGACACCGCCGGCTGGCTCGGCCAGTCCGTCTACCTCGCGGTGATCGCCGGCCGCGAGGCGGGCGCGCCGCCGCCCGTCGATCTCGCCGCCGAGCGCCGCAACGGCGATTTCGTGCGCGGCCTCATCGTCTCCGGCCAGGTCGACACCGTGCACGATCTCTCGGATGGCGGCCTCGCCGTCGCCGTGGCCGAGATGGCCATGGCGGGCGGCATCGGCGCGGCACTTCCCGAGGTGCCGGCCGGCATGGCGACGCACGCCTACCTCTTCGGAGAGGATCAGGCCCGCTATCTCCTCGCCGTCGATGCCGAGACCGCGCCCGACCTCCTCTACAGCGCCACGGCGCAGGGGATCGACGCCCTCGTGGTCGGCGTGACGGGGGGCGATCGCATCACCCTGCCGGGCGGCGAATCCATCGCCGTCGCCGACCTGCGCGAAGCCCACGAGGGCTGGTTGCCCGCCTATATGGCGAGCCAGCCCGCCGGCGTTCCCGCATAAATCCCCGCTGTTCAGGAGGACTTCCCATGCCGATGGATGCGCGTGAGATCGAGGCGATGATCCGCGAGGCACTGCCCGACGCCCGGATCGAGATCAAGGATCTGGCCGGGGACGGCGATCACTACGCCGCCACGGTCCTGTCCGCCGCCTTCAAGGGCAAGACCCGGGTGGCCCAGCACCAGATGGTCTACGGCGCGCTTCAGGGGCGCATGGGGGGCGTGCTCCATGCCCTTGCGCTCACCACGGGCGTCCCCCAGGATTGAGGGGCGCCCTTCGCGAAGCGAGGGACCTCACGGGGCGGACCGCATGGACCAGCCGAGCCTCTACGACGACGACATCGTGACCTGGGCCGAGCAGCAGGCGTCGACCCTTCGCGAACTCGCGCGCCGGCCGGACCTGTCGAACATCCTCGATTGGGAGAACGTCGCCGAGGAGATCGAGAGCGTGGGGCGTTCGCAGATCGGTGCCGTGGAAAGCCTGCTGGCACAGACTCTGGCGCATTTGCTCAAACGCTTGTCCGCGCCGGATACCCTCTCCGTCGAGCATTGGCGGAAGGAGGCCGGTACATTCCAGGTCGCCGCGTTCACCCGCTACGAGCGGTCGATGCGCCAGCGCCTGGACTGGGACAAGATCTGGTCCGTCGCTCAGTCGCAGGCCAAACTAGGCCTGACCACCTATGGGGATACTCTGCTCCCCCATCTGCCCGCCCGATGCCCTTTGGGACCGGACGACCTTCTCGTCGCGCCCTTCGACCTGGATGCCGCTCTCCGCGCCATCGCCGACGCGACGGCCTTGAAATCGACGAATCAATCCTGACCTCAACGGTGACGCACACCGTTCCCGACCATACGAGGATTCCCATGACCGACGCCAACACCGCCATCAAGACCGAGATCGAATCCCAGGACGTGGTCGTGTTCATGAAGGGCACGCCGCAATTTCCCATGTGCGGCTTCTCGGGCCAGGTCGTGCAGATCCTCAACCACCTCGAAGTGCCGTTCAAGGGCGTGAACGTCCTCGACGACATGGCGATCCGCGACGGCATCAAGGCCTTCTCCAATTGGCCGACGATCCCGCAGATCTACGTGAAGGGCGAGTTCGTCGGCGGTTGCGACATCACCCGCGAGATGTTCCAGTCGGGCGAATTGCAGCAGTTCCTGTCCGAGAAGGGCATCCCGGTGAAGGCCGCGACCACGGCCGCCTGAACGGGCACCCGAAACCCTGCGAATGGAAAGGGGCGCCGCGGGCGCCCTTTTTCGTGTCCGGCAACGGGTTGGCGCCTCCGGTCGTTGGTGTACCGGCACCACCATCCCGGAGCGATCGACCGATGCACGATGCCATCATCGTCGGTGGCGGACCCGCCGGCCTCAACGCCGCGCTCATCCTGGGCCGCTGTCGCCGATCGGTCCTGCTGATCGACTGCGGCGACCCCCGCAACGCCGCGACGCCCCGGACCTGGGGGTTGTTCACCCGCGACGGGACGCCACCCGCCGCCCTGCGGGCGCAGGGGCGGGCCGATCTCGCGCGCTACCCCACCGTGGAATGCCGCACCGCGGAGGTGACGGCGGCGCGCCGCGAGGGTGATGCCTTCGCGGTGGTTCTGGCCGACGGCCAAACGGAAACCGCACGCCGCCTCGTCCTCGCCACGGGGCTGCATCAGGACCTGCCCACGGTCGAGGGGTTCGACACCTACTGGACGCGCGGCGTCCACACCTGCCCGTATTGCGACGGCTACGAGAGCCGCGACCAGCCCCTGGTCGCCTACGGACACGGTCACGCCGGCGTCGGCCTCGCCCTCGAACTCATCGTCTGGAGCCGGGACGTGACCCTGTGCACCGACGACCGGGCCGACAGCCTGTCGGAGGCGGACCGCGCCCGCCTCGACCGCCACGGGATCGGGGTCGCCGACGGCGCCGTGGCGCGCCTGGCGGGGAACGGCGAGCGGGCGGAGCGGCTCGTGTTCGCGGACGGGACCGAGCGGCCGTGCCACGCCGTCTTCCTCACGCCCGGGGGATGCCGCCCGTCCGACCTCATCACGCAACTCGGCTGCGACCTGACCCCGAAGGGCATCGTGCCGACGGGGGATTACGAGGGCACCAACGTGCCCGGCCTCTACGTGGCGGGGGATGCGTCCCGTCGGGTGCAATTCGCCGTGGTGGCGGCGGCCGAAGGCGCGATGGCGGCCTTCGCGATCAACACCGAACTTCTGAAGGACGACGCGGCGTGACCACCATTCGTGATTCGCAGCGGCCCGAATCACCCCCGAGCGAATCGGGCATCTTTGCGGCGCAACGGCGGCAAGCCGATCGACGGCGCCCGTCGGGCCGGAAGGGCGCTGCGGTGCATCATCAGTGATCCGATGTATTCGCGTGCGCCGCCGCACCCAATCAACGGCTCGAACTACGCAAATGTAAATTAATCATCAATCAACATGTGCGCCGGGAACTTATTGGCGTTATCCACGCTTTCTGCCAATGACCGGGTCGCGGCTCCCTTTGGAGACCTCAACGGCGCCGGGTCGGTGAACGCCATGCCAGTGTTCGAAGCCAAGAATCTCGATGCGGAGTTCGAGGGCCACGCCTTCCTCGCCGCGATCCTGCACCCCTCCCAGGAGGCGCAGACACGGGCACTCACGCACGGACGCAACCGCGCCCTGCGCGCCTCGATCATGGCCGACCCGATGACCATCGAGCCGCATTATCCCATGTGCCCCTGCGACGTGGAGATCGAAGCGCAGGCGACCTGAGGCTCGGTCCTCGGCCGGCGCTGAACTGCCTCGACCATCGAGCCCGACCACCGGGGGAATTCGAGCCGCCTGCCCCAGACCGGGACGGCGGCTTTTTCATTGCGAACCGTGCCTCGGAAGGCCGGTACGGCTGACCAAATCCGGCGCAGCCTACCAAGCTTGCGGGGTGATCACGCCCTGGCGGGTCACGACGGCCCAGGCCCGGCCCCGGCGCTCGATGGTCTCGATGCGGCCGACGCCCGGGACCGTATCGCCGATTCCGACCTCGACGAGGCGGCGCTTGCGATCCTCCAGAACCGCGATGCCGTCGTAGACCTCGCGCACGGCCCAGTTGTCGCTGGCGGGCGGCTTCGACGCCGCCTGCGCCTTGGCATCTGCCTGCACCTTGGCTTCGGCCTGGATCTTGGCTTCGGCCTGGATCTTGGCTTCGGCCAGGACCTTGTCGGCCTGGAATCTGTCGGTCTGGACCTTGGCGTCCGGAAGCGATCCAGTGACCGTGGGCTCCGGCTTCACGGCGGCCGGTGCCGTTGAGGCGCTTCGCTTCTCGACCTGGGCGGTCAGGGTCGCGAGGCGCCCGGCCTGGTCCTTCTCGGTCTGTTCGAAGCGTTCGCTCAGGGTCGCGAACTTGGCGGCGAGGGTCTGTTCCGTCCGGGCGACGCGATCGACCACGGCGGTGCTGCGGGTCCGCGCCTCCGTGCGGGCCGCGTCGACGGTCTCCTGCGTGTGCGCAATGGCCTTGCCGACCTGCCCAAGGGCCGTGGTCAGCCGTTCGGTCTCGGCCTGCGCCGCGCCGAGCTGGCGCTGGATGTCGGCCATCTCCCCCGTCGCACGGTCGTCGCCCGTCGCCGCGAGGCGGCTCGCGCCGGCGCCGACGACCCCCCCGAGGAGCAGGGCCGCCCCGACGAGGCCGGCGAGACGCGGATCGATCCGGCGAAAGGCAGGCACCGCTGCGCCCAAGCCCGAGGTGTTCCCGAGCGCGGCGTCCCCCGTGGCGGGCTTGGCCGCAGCCTTCGTCCTGGCGCCCATCACCGCCCGCTTGAGCAGGGCTTCCGGCGAGGTGTCCGACGCCGTTCCGACCGTGTCCGTCATGACCAATGCTTCCCGAAGATGTCAGGAAGCATTGGTTAAGCATGCTTGTTTACGGAAGGGTTACCAAGGTGGGCCCGTCCATCAGGCGGCCAGCCCCCGCTTGCGCAGGAGCGGGTCGATGCTGGGCAGCCGCCCGCGGAAGGCCGTGTAGGCCTCGCCCGGATCGCGCAGGTTGCCGGCGCCGTAGACGAACTTGCGCAGACGCGCCGCCGTCTCCGGATGGAAGATGTCCCCGGCTTCGCGGAACGCGTCGAAGGCGTCGGCGTCGAGCACCTCCGACCACAGGTAGCTGTAATAGCCCGCCGCGTAGCCGTCCCCGGAGAAGATGTGGGCGAAGTGCGGGGTCCGGTGCCGCATGGCGATCTCGGCCGGCATGGCGATGCGCTTGAGGGCGTCCGCCTCGAAGGCCAGCACGTCGAGGCCGGCCTCGCCGGCATTCGACAGGTGCAGGGTCATGTCGACGATGGCCGACGACGTGTACTCGATGGTGGCGAAACCCTGGTTGAAGGTGCGGGCCGCCAGCAGGCGCTTCAGCAGGTCTTCGGGCATCGGCTCGCCGGTGCGGTGGTGGCGGGCGTGCCGGCGCAGGACCTCGGGCTGTTCGAGCCAGTGCTCGTAGAGCTGCGACGGCAGCTCGACGAAATCACCCGCCACCGCCGTGCCGGCCAGCAGCGGATAGGTCACGTCGGAGAGGAGCCCGTGCAGGGCGTGGCCGAATTCGTGGAACAGGGTGCGGGCGTCGTCGAAGGACAGCAGCGTCGCCTCGCCCTCGGGGGCTTTGGCGAAGTTCATCACGTTGACGATGATCGGCCGGACCGTGCCGGCGAGGCGCTCCTGCGAGCGGAAGGCGCTCATCCAGGCGCCGCTGCGCTTCGACGCGCGGGCGAAGTAGTCGCCCAGGAACACGCCGACGTCCGAGCCGTCGGCGTCGCGCACGGCCCAGGCGCGCACGTCCGGGTGGTAGCGCGGCACGTCCGCGAGTTCCTCGAACTGCAGCCCGAACAGGCGCGTCGCCGTGTCGAAGGCGGCCGCGATGACCCCGTCGAGGGGCAGGTAAGGCTTGATCTCGCCCTCGTCGAGATCGTGCTCGGCCCGGCGCAGCTTCTCGGCGTAGTGGCGCCAATCGTGGCGGGCGAGGCTGAAGTTGTGCCCCTCCGCCTGGACCAGCCCCTGGAGCCGGTCGCGCTCGGCCGCCGCCTGCTGGTGGGCCGGCGTCCAGACGTTGCGCAGGAGGTCCATGGCGTTGTCGGGGGTGCCCGCCATGGTGTCGGCGAGCTTGAAGTGGGCGAAGCTGTCGAAACCGAGGAGGCGGGCGCGCTCGGCGCGGAGCGCCACGATCTCCGCGATGATGCCGCGGTTGTCGGTCTCGCCCCCGGTCTCGCCGCGCTTCGACCACGCTTCGTAGGCGCGCTCGCGCAGGTCCCGGCGGGTGGAGAACACCAGGAAGGGCTCGATGAGGGAGCGCGACAGGGTGATGACGTGGCCGTGCTTGCCCCCGCGCTCCTTCGCGGCGGCGGCGGCGGCATCGCGCAGGAAGTCGGGCAGGCCGGCGAGATCGTCGGCGCCGTCGAGGGGCAGGGCGAAGGCGCCCTCGTCGGCGAGCAGGTTCTGGCTGAAGCTGGTGCCGAGCTCCGCCATGCGGCCGGCGATCTCGGCCATGCGGGTCTTGGCCTCGGGGGCGAGGTCGGCGCCGGAGCGGCGGAAGCGCGTGCGGTAGCGGTCGAGCACCCGGCGCTCCTCCGGCCCGAGATCCTCGGCGTCGGCATCGACGGCGGAGATGCGGGCCCAGAGATCCGGGTTGAGGTAGATGGCGCTGCCGTGGCGGGCGAGGCGCGGGGTGATGGCGCGCTCCACCGCCTGGAGGTCGGGGTTGGTGTGGCTGCCGCTGAGGTTGAAGAACACGCCCGCGACCCGGTCGAGGGCGTGGCCGGCCCGCTCCAGGGCACCGACGGTGTTGTCGAAGCGCGGCGCCTCGGGGTTCTTGGCGATGGCGTCGATCTCGGAATTGTGGGCGGCGAGCGCCGCCTCGAAGGCCGGGAGGTAATGGGCGGGCGCGATGCGCTCGAACGGCGGCAGGCCGTGGGGCGTCGCCCAGTCGCGCTCGGCGAAGGGGCCGAGGGAGGCGGTGGACGTCGAGGGGGTACCGGCGGTCATGGTCATCCTGGGTCTATGGGCTCGGACGTGTCGGCCGCACGGTAGGCCCAAGTCCGGCGCGCGCAAGTCCGGCGCGCGCGAGGTCCGACGGTCGCGTGCGCGAGGCCGATGGTGCGCGGCTGTTGCGGCCCTGCCCTTGTCCCGGGGCGCCGATGCGCCGATCGTGCGGGCACCGTCGACCGCCTTGCAGGGTCAAGGTCCGGACAGGATTGGAACCGGATGCCCGCGCCCTCGCCCAAAGCCGCACCGGCCCTGTTCCGCTGCGGCCTCGTGATGCTGGCGCTCTGCGGGGGCGCCCGCGCGCAAGCCGAGACGGCGATCCCGGTGCCACCGCCGGCACCGCCGGCCCGCCCGGCGGAGCTCGTGACCGGTCCGCCCGAGCCCGGCCCGTCCCTCGACGCGCCGCGTCCGCCCGAGCGCCCGCCGGAACTGACCACCCCGGCCGTGAAGGCGCCCGAGATCAAGCCGGACGACACCAAGCCCGCGGAAACCAAAGCTTCCGAGACCAAACCCGCCGAGACCAAACCGGCAGAGCCCACGCCCCTGCCCCCGGCGCGTCCGCCCGAACTCTCCGGCGAGGCGGCCCTCGCCGTGACGGTCGCGGCGGCCGACGACACCGCCTGTCGCCAGCGCCTCGAGCGCCTCGGCGCCCGCTTCGAACCCGTGCCCGCCCTCTCGGACGGGCAGTGCGGCGCGGCACGGCCCCTGAAGATCACGGCGCTCGCGGGCGACCTCGCCCTGAACCCGCCCGCCACCCTCGTGTGCGGCGCCGCCGAGGCCCTGGCGCGCTGGGCCACGGAAGCGCAGACCCTGGCCGAGCGCGACCTGTCGCAGCCGCTCAAGGGCCTGAGCCTCGGCACCACCTACCTTTGCCGGGGCCAGAACCACGATCCCGACGCCAAGCTGAGCGAGCACGCCTTCGCCAACGGCATCGACGTCATGGGCTTCACCTTCGCGAACCGCGCCGTCATCGCCGTAGCCCCCCTGCCCGAGGGCACGCCGGAGGCGGCCTTCCTCGCCCATGCCCGTGCCAAGGCGTGCGGCTTCTTCCGCACGGTCCTGGGGCCGGGCACGGACGCGGCGCACGCCAACCACTTCCACCTCGACGAACGCGAACGTACCGCCGGCCACCGCCTCTGCCAATAATTCCCATCGGCGGAACGGCTTGCGGTCGGTCACGCTTGTTCCGGCGCGTGGGCGACGGCGCCCCGGGCAGGATGCGGACGCTGGACGATGCGTAGATTTTCGATGATGGGCGGCGTCTCTCTGCTGGCCCTGGCCTGCCTCGCCGGCGGCGTGGCGGCGGCTCCGGACAAACAAGCCGCCGGCCAGGAAGCCCTCGGTAAGGAAGCTCCCGGCAAAGTCGACGCGGCTTCGTCGGCCCTCACCCGCGACGCCATCGAGGCCGCCGCCCCGGCATCCGCCAGCAAGTCTTCCGACACAAAGCCCTCCGACGGCGAAAAAGTCCGTAACGAAAAGGTCCGGACTAAGAAGACCGCCAAGGCCGACGACAAGCGGCCCGATCCGCTTCTGGTGAAGGTGCAGGTTCTCCTCGACCGGGCACGGTTCTCCCCCGGCGCCATCGACGGGCGCGACGGCGAGAACATGCGCGGCGCCCTCGCAGCCTTCGCCACGGCCAACGGCCTGCCGGCCACCGAGGCGGTGAACGCGGAGGTGTTCGAGAAGCTCGCGGCGACCAGCACCGAGCCGGTGACGGCCGAGTACACCCTGACGGAGGCCGACGTGGCGGGGCCCTACGTGGCCACGATCCCGCCCAAGATGGAGCGCCAAGCGGACCTCGAGGCCCTGTCCTACACCAACCCGCGCGAGATGCTGGCCGAGCGGTTCCACATGGCCCGCGCCCTGCTCGTGGCCCTTAACCCCGACAAGCCCCTCGACAAGGCCGGTACGGTGATAACCGTCGCGGCGGTACCGGCCCTGGAGACGGGCAAGCCCAGACCGGACGAGAAATCCAAACCGGAAGAAAAATCCAAGGCCGACGATAAATCCAAGGCCGACGACACGTCGAAATCCGAGGACAGGCCGACGAAGGACGTCGCCCGCATCACCGTCGACAAGACCACCCGGCACGTGCGTGCCTTCGACAAGGCCGGCAAGCTTCTGGCGTTCTATCCGGCCTCCATCGGTAGCGCCGAGAAGCCGGCGCCGTCGGGCAACACCAAGGTGAAGGGCGTCGCCTTCGCGCCGACCTACACCTACAACCCGAAATACGCGTTCAAGGGCGTGAAGACGAAGGAGAAGTTCACGATTCCCCCTGGCCCCAACAATCCCGTGGGCGTGGTCTGGATCGATCTCGCGATCCCGTCCTACGGCATCCACGGCACGCCGGAGCCCGAGAAGGTCGGCAAGACCGAATCGCACGGCTGCATCCGCCTCACGAACTGGGACGCGCGCAGCCTCGCCCTGCGCGTCGCCCCGGGCACCGAGGTGGCGTTCAAGGACGATTGATCCGGAACGCCGCCGCAAGCCCGAGCAGGGCGGCGTCGCCGAGGAAGGCCAGGGCCGCCGTGGCGGCGGCCCCCTGGAGCATCGGTACGGTGTTCTGGTTCTGCAACCCGGCGACGATGGGGGTGCCGAGGGTGGAGGCGCCCGCGAGCGCCCCCACGGCGGCGGTGGCCACCGCCAGCACCAGGGCCGTGCGCAGGGTCTCGACGATCTCTGACGCGGCGAGGGGGAGTTCGACGGAGAACAGGATCTGCCGGCGGGTCATCCCCATGGCCTCCGCAGCCGCCATGGCGTCGCGCGAGACCGCCTCCAGGGCGCCCACGGTGCCGCGCAGGGCCGGCATCACCCCGTAGGCCACGAGTGCCAGCAGGGTCGGCGGTCCGCCGAACCCGAGGATCGGCAGAGCGAGGGCCACCACCACCACGGGCGGCACCGCCTGCGCGCCGGCCGCGAGGCCGTCGATGGCTGGACGGAAGGCGGCGCCGGCCCGGCGGGTCGCCAGGATGCCGAGGCCGAGCCCGAGGGTCGTCACCAGCCCGAGGCCGGTCCCCGCGAGCACGAGGTGCTGCACGGCGAAGACGAGGAGGCGGTCGAAATCCAGCGCCCGGCGCGGTGCCTCGCCGAGGAGTTTCGCGAGTTCGGTCGCGACCACCGGATGGCTGACGGCCGCCAGGACGAGGCCGATGAGGCCGATGGGCACCATGCGCCGCAGCCTCATGCGGGCGCTCCGACGCGCATCCGATCTTCCACCCCGCTCAACGCCCGCTCGGCGACCAGCGACAGGGCGATCACCGGCACGGCGCCGAGGAGGATGAGATCGGGGGCGAACTGCGCCATGCCGTCGAACACGATGCGGCCGAGGCCGCCGGCCCCGATGAGGGCGCCGAGGGTGGCGAGGCCGATGGCCTGGACCGCAGCGACCCGCAGGGCGCCGACGAGTTGCGGCGCACCCAGCGGCAGGCGCAGGCGTACGAGGATCTGTGCGTCCGTGAGACCCAAGGCCCGCGCCGCGTCGAGGCTGTCGGGGTCGGGCGCCCGCAACGCCGAAGCGAGGCCGCGCCACAGGGGCAGGAGCAGGTAGGCGGCGATGCCGACCACGGCCGGTCCCGGCCCGAGGGCGGAGAAGCCGAGTTCGCGCAGCGCCGGTACCGCCCGTAGGAGGCCGCCGGTGAGTGCCACCAGGGCGCCGAGCAGGGCCACCGCCGGCACCACCTGAAGCCCGCCGACCACGATCCCGACGAGGTCCTGGCCGCGCCGCCACAGGGAGAGCCCGATCGTCACGGGGATCGCCAGCGCGAGGGCGCCGCCCGCCAGGGCGAGATGCTCGACGAAGGCGGCGTGCAGGGCCGCGCGCCGGCCCGCATACTCGACGGCGAGCGACAGGGCCGCGAAGGTCCCGGCCCGCCCGGCCACGATCAGTCCGACCCCGACGAGGAGCACGATGCCGAGCCCGAGGCCGGGACGGCGCTCGCGTTGGACTGCGACCCCGAGGGCCGCGGCGAGCAGGGCGGCGGCGAGCCACGCCCCGGCGCCGAGACCGGCCCGCGCCGCCGGAGGCTCGGCCGCCATCCGCAGGGCGGCGCCGTGTCCGATTCCCCAGGCCAGAAGCCCGGCGGCGGCGAGGAGCAGGGCCAGGGCGACGGCACCGGCCCGGCCTCCGGATGCGGATGCCAGGAGGCCCGCCGCGGGGGCGGACAGGACGAGCACGCCCGGCAGGGCGGGCCCGAGACCGGCCCAGCCGGCCACCGGAACGCCGGGAACCAGGCGATTGGCCGCGATGGTGAGCAGCGGCCCGTGGACGAGGGCTGCCCCGAGGCCGACGAACCAGGCGAGCGCCAGCACAGCCGGCAATCCGCGCGCGGCACCGGCCGCCCGTCCGTGGGCCTGTCCGGGGGCGCTCATCTCAGGAACCCGCGCTCCGTCAGGTAGGTGCGCGCTACGGTCTCGGCCACGACGCCCTCCACGGTGATGCGGGCGTTTAGCCCGCGCAGGGTCGGGGCGTCGAGGCCGGTGAAGATGCGGGCGAGGGCTGGGCGGATCTCGGGATGGCGGGAGAGGGTCCCGGCCCGGATCACCGGCGCGACCTCGTAGACGATCTGCGCCCCCTTCGGGTCCTCCATCACCACGAGGTCCAGGGCATCGAGGGCCCCGTCCGTGCCGTAGACCATGCCGGCATCGACGCCGCTGATCCCCTGCGCCGCCGCGCGGGCCGTCACCGCCGTGTCGCCGCCCGGCAGGCTGACGATGCGATCCAGCGGCATCCGGAACCCGTAGGCGGCCTCGAAGGACGGCAGGGCGGCGGGGCTCTCGACGAACTCCGTCGAGGCGGCGAGCCGGATCAGGCCCCGCCCCACGGCCCGGGCGAAATCCGCCATGGTGGCGAGCCCTTCGCGCCGGGCGAGGGCTCCGTTCACGGCGATGAGCCAGGTGTTGTTGGCCGGCGCCCGATCGAGCCAGACGAGGCCGCGGCCCGCATCCGCGCGGGCGATGGCGGCGAACGCGCCGTCCGACGTCTTCCAGGCGGGGTCGGACACCGTATCGGTGAAGAACGCCCCGTTGCCGGTGTATTCGGGATAGAGGTCCACCTCGCCCGACAGCAGGGCGTTGCGCACGATCAGCGTCGGGCCGAGGCCGAGCTTCGTCACCACCGCCAGGCCGAGGGCTTCGAGCGCCAGGGCGATCATCGCCCCCGTCAGCGCCCCCTCCGTGTCGCTTTTGGAGGCGACGACGAGGGGGGCAGCGCTCCGCGCCGGTCGTGACGGGGCAACGGCCGCTCCCGCAAGGCCCGCGAGCAGGATGCGCCGGTCGAGGACGTGTGGGCGAGGTGGAAACCGTTCCGACATAAATCCCTTCACCCCCGGTGCGGGGATCCTATTTCGGCCGGCTGAGACGCAAATGTATCACTTCGTAACATCAACGTCTTTCGGCGTCGTCCGGAGCCGGGGAAGCGCTTGACACGCTCGGCGGAACGGGCGACGGCTCGCTTCGTCCCGGAACGGCCCACGTCGTACCGGATCTTCGGCAATGTTGTCGCGCTCGCGGTCGAGGGTGGAAGCACCTGAGCCGAGGTCGATCCAAGACTCCTCTTTGTAGACGACGTTCCCGAACCCGGAACGAATCGAAGGGAAGAAGCCCCGGCGTGAGTGCTCAAGTGGACGAAGACCTTCTGAACGGGGCTCGCGTGCTTGTCGTCGAGGACGAGGCGGCGATCTCGATGCTGCTCGAGGACATGCTGCTCGATTTCGGTTGCACGGTGGTGGGCCCCGCCGCCCGCCTTTCGACGGCCCTCGAGATGGCGCAGGTCGAGAACTTCGAAGTGGCGATCCTCGACGTGAACGTCGCCGGCGAGCCGATCTATCCGGTGGCCGAGGCCATCGTGAAGCGCAACCTCCCCATCGTGTTCTCCACGGGCTACGGCGGTGCCGGCATCCGCGAGCCGTTCCGCGATCGTCCCGTCGTGCAGAAGCCGTTCAGCCAGGCCGACCTCAAGCGCACCCTGCTCGCCGCCGTCGCCGCCGCGCGGGCCTGACCGTCACCGCCCGTCCAGGGGAAACGCGTCGGCCACGTGGGCCGGCCAGCGCCCCGGTGCGACCAGCACGGCATCCGCCCGCAGGGTGAACCCGGCATGGGCCGGGTGCGCCGTGATCCAGCCCCGCACCGCGCGCGAGAACCGTGCCCGCTTTCGCCCGTCGATCGCGTCGAGGGCCGTCTCCAGGTCCGCCCGTGCCTTCACCTCGACGAACGCGATGGTGCGTCCGCGCCGGACCACGAGGTCGATCTCGCCGCCCACGGCCGCGTAGCGCCGGGCCAGCGGCCAGTAGCCCTTCAGCAGGAGCGCCAGCAGCGCGCGGGTCTCGCCCGTGAGGCCGCGTCCGTGGGTGGCGCGCCGCCGGGCGGCATCCTTGGTGCGGGGCTCAGGCCTCGTCATCGGTCCGCCGGGACAGGGCCAGGGCGCGGGCATAGACCACCCGGCGCGGCTGGCCGGTCTCGTCGGCCACCAGGGCGGCGGCGTCCTTGATGGAGTGGCGGGCGAGCGCCGCCGTCAGGGCGGCATCGAGGCCCGCATCGGTCTCGGCCTGATCGGGCTCCTCGGTGCCGGTGCCGATGATCACCACGATCTCGCCCCGCGGCGCCCCCTCCTCCGCGAAGGTCGCCGCGAGGCTGCCGAGGCTGCCGCGCCGGATGGTCTCGTAGAGCTTGGTCAGTTCACGGGCGACTGCCGCCGGGCGATTGGCCCCCAAGACCTCGGCGGCATCGACGAGCATCTCGGGCAGGCGGTGGGGGGATTCGAACAGCACCAGGGTGCCGGGGACCTGCGCCAGGTCCTCCAGGCGGTTGCGGCGCGCGCCCGCTTTCTGCGGCAGGAAGCCCTCGAAGAAGAACCGGTCGGTGGGCAGGCCGGCGGCGACGATGGCGGTCATCACCGCCGAAGGGCCGGGGATCGGCGTGATCCGGATGCCGGCCTCGATGGTCGCCTGGACGAGCTTGAACCCGGGGTCGGAGACCAGGGGCGTGCCCGCGTCCGAGACCAGGGCCAGGGCCTCGCCGGCCTGCATCCGGGCGATCATCCGCTCGCGCACGGCGGCGTTGGAATGCTCGTGATAGGCCACCAGCGGCGTGGTGATCCCGTAATGCATCAGCAGGGTGCGGGTGACGCGGGTGTCCTCGGCCAGCACCGTGTCGGCCGCCGCCAGGGTCGCGAGCGTCCGGAACGAGACGTCCCTGAGGTTGCCGATGGGCGTCGCCACCACGTGCAGCCCCGGATCGAGGGGTTCGGCTTCCGCCGCGAGACCGAAGGCCGTGAAGGTGGAGATGGGTTTTGCCGGCCCCGCCGGGGCGTCCCGGCGCGGTCGGCCCGGCTTGTCGCTTCGCTGTGTCATGGGCGGGACCATGCCATGCCGGCGCCTCCGTGCGGAATGCGTGTATCCCCCGGCACGCACATTTACTTTTGCGAACGACACTCCCAACGTGATGGGACGCTCGGCGACAGGGGAGCCGCGATGATACGCGCGAAGTGGC
The DNA here is from genome assembly GCF_001422775.1 of Methylobacterium sp. Leaf87. Taxonomy (NCBI): domain Bacteria; kingdom Pseudomonadati; phylum Pseudomonadota; class Alphaproteobacteria; order Hyphomicrobiales; family Methylobacteriaceae; genus Methylobacterium; species Methylobacterium sp. Leaf87. The sequence continues at coordinate 53,934 of NZ_LMMI01000011.1, forward strand.
GGCAGATGGGCGTCTGGGGCGTCGGTACCCTGGCGTCGGCCTTGGCGCTGACCCTGGCGGGCTGCATCGGCGGCCCCGACGGCGGCCCGCGCGCCGGACGCCGGTCCGCGCCGCCCGTGGTCGCCGCTTCGCCGCCGGCCGATCTCCCCCCGACTGACCTGCCCCCGGGCGAGACCGGCCCGGGACCGGCCGCCTCCGGGACCCGGATCGGCACCGGCGCGGTGAAGGTCGCCCTCGTGGTGCCGCTGACCGGCCCCGGCGCGGCCGTGGGGGCGGCGCTCCGCAACGCCGCCGAACTCGCCGTCGAGGATTTCCAGAAACCCGACCTCCAGATCCTGGTGAAGGACGATCGCGGGACGGCGGATGGCGCCCGCGAGGCTGCCCAGGCGGCCCTGGCGGATGGGGCCGAACTCGTGCTCGGTCCGCTCTTCGCCGCCAACGTCCAGGCGGCGTCCGTGGCCACCCGCGCGGCGGGCAAGCCCGTCATCGCGTTCTCCACCGATGCGGCGGTGGCGGCGCGCGGCGTCTACCTCTTGAGCTTCCTGCCCCAGGCCGAGGTCGACCGCATCGTCGACGAGGCCGTGGCCAAGGGCCGGCGCTCGTTCGCGGCCCTGATTCCGGAGAACAGCTACGGCAACGCCGTGGAAGCGCAGTTCCGCGAGGCCGTGGCGCGCAAAGGCGCCCGTCTCGTCGGCATCGAGCGCTATGCGCCGGGCAATCCCGGTCCGGCGGTGGGGCGGCTCTCCGGCCTGATCACGGGCGGGGGCGCCCAGGCCGACGCCCTGTTCCTCCCCGACACGCCGGACGGCCTCGCCGCCCTCGACACGGTCCTCGCCAAGGCCGGGTTCTCGCCGACCCGGGTCCGGCCCCTCGGCACCGCCGTGTGGAACGATCCCCGCGCCTTCGCCCTGCCCTCCCTCCAGGGCGGCTGGTTCGCGGCCCCCGACGCGGCGGGCTTTTCGAACTTCTCCCAGCGCTATCAGGCACGGTTCGGGGCGGTGCCACCGCGGGTGGCGACCCTCGCGTACGACGCCGTATCGCTCACGGCGGCGCTCAGCCGGCAATTCGGCTCGCAGCGCTTCGCCGACACCACGCTCACCAACCCGTCGGGCTTCTCCGGCGTCGACGGCACCTTCCGGTTCCGGCCCGACGGCCCGAGCGACCGGACCCTCGCGGTCTACGAGATCCGCAGCGGCGCCCCCGCGGTGGTCAGCCCGGCGCCGCGGGTGCTCGGGCCCTCGGGGACGTGACCGGAGCCTCGGCCAACGAAGGGCGAACCGGTTCTCGGTGACGCCGATGCAGGCGGAGGAGCCTGGACCGGCGAACCGGACATCCCGGTGATTCAGGCGGCCAGCGCCGCCACGACGGCGTTGAGCACCGGGGCTCCGCGCGGGGTCGCGGCGATGCGGCCGCCGGCGCTCCGGGCGAGGAGCCCGTCGGCCACCAGGGTCTCGATCCGGGCGGCGTCGAGGACGCGGCCCTTGAGCGCGGCGTAGCGGGCCGGGTCGATGCCCTCGGACAGGCGCAGGCCCATCATCAGGAATTCGTCGCCCTGGTCGGCCGGCAACAGGCGCTCCGTCTCGGCGATGCCGTGCCCGTCGCGCTCGACCCGGGCGAGCCACGCTTCGGGCGCCCGCTCGGTGACGGTGCCGAGGCGCCCGTCAGGGGCCACGAGGCGCCCGTGGGCACCGGGGCCGATGCCGGCGTACTCGCCGTAGCGCCAGTACAGGAGGTTGTGGCGCGACTGTGCGCCGGGGCGGGCGTGGTTCGAGATCTCGTAGGCCGGGAGCCCCGCCCGGTCGCAGACCTCCTGGGTCACGTCGTAGAGGGCGCGGGCATGGTCGTCGTCGGGCGGCACCAGCTTGCCGGCGGCGGCGAGGCCGAAGAACGGCGTGCCGGGCTCGATGGTGAGCTGGTAGAGCGAGAGGTGCTCGGCCGCCCGGGCGATGGCCCCCTCGAGTTCCGCGCGCCACGCCGCGAGGCCCTGGTCGGGCCGGGCATAGATGAGGTCGAAGGAGTAGCGCTCGAAATGCGTCGCCGCGACCCGCACCGCCGCCATGGCTTCCTGCGCGGTGTGGAGCCGGCCCAGGGCCTTCAGGGCGGCATCGTCCATGGCCTGGACGCCGAGCGACACCCGGTTGACGCCCGCTGCCCGGTAGCCGCGAAACCGCTCCGCCTCGACGCTCGTCGGGTTGGCCTCCAGGGTGATCTCGACGTCTGGCGCGACGGCCCACGCGCCCGCGACGGCGTCGAGCAGCCCCGCCACGGTGGCGGGCCGCATCAGGGAGGGCGTGCCGCCGCCGAGGAACACGCTGGAGACGGTGCGGCCGGGCGTCCGCGCGGCCATGTGGGCGATCTCGGCCCGGAAGGCCGCGAGGTAGCGGACCTCATCCACGGGCGCGTGGCGCACGTGGCTGTTGAAATCGCAGTACGGGCACTTCGCGGCGCAGAAGGGCCAATGGACGTAGACCCCGAAGCCCGCGTCGCGGGTCGGATGGTCCGGGCCTGTCGGTTCGGTCATGGCCGCGATGTGCGCGCGCGCCGCGCGTTTGGCAATCCCGACCTTTCTTCCGGATGCGCCGCCGCGTGCCGCCGCCGGATGCCCCCGCCTGTGTCGAACTGAACCAACGCGGCCGGTTTTTCTGCGCGAATACGCTGATGCGCTTCAGGCGAGATTAACCAAGCCCGTGCTTACTCACGGACACTTACGGTAAATCGTTCCCTTCACGGTGACTCCCGATTTCGTGTCAGGTCCGCGCGGTGCACCCGCGCGGACAGGGCTCGGCGCGGGCTGCCCGAACGGGACATGCGTATCGAGTTCGAGTCCCCATGACCTATGTCGCGCTCCGCTCGCACCGCTCTCCCCGGCAGGAGCGTCGCCGCCGCCGCAACCGCATGCTGCTCGCCGTCTCGGTGGGGGCCCTCGGCCTCGCCGGAGCCCGCCTCGGCGGCGGGAGCGACGCGGCGCCGATGAGCGTCGCAGCGGTACCGGCGAGCGTCGCAGCGGTACCGGTGAGCGTCGCAGCGGCGTCCGAGACGGCCGCCGCCCGGCCGCTGCCCGCCGACTACGCCTGGATGCTCGATCCCACGCCCGCCATCGGCGCCACCCTCCTCACCGGTCCCCTCTCCCTGGGGCCCCTGGCTTCGGGCTTCCAACGGGCCGAGCCGGCGCCGGCCGTCGACGTCCGGGTTGCCGCCGCCGATGCCCCGCCCGAGGCCGTCCCTTCCGAGGCCGCCCCTTCGGCGGTGCAGATGGCCGCGACCCCGGCGCGCTCCACGCCCGTCGCCGCTTCCCTGCCACGCCCCGAGCAGGTCGCCCTGTCGGTGCCGCTGCCGATACCGTTGCCGGTCCCGCGTCCGCCCGAGTTCCGGCGCGCGCCCGTCGCCGTCACCGCGCGCCTCGCCCGGCGTCCCGCCCTGCCCTCGACCCAGAGCGTGTTCCGGGCGGCGGGCGTCGAGGAGCCCTCCCTGTTCGATCGCATCTTCGGCGATGCCCCGGCCCCCACGGCCTACGCCTCCGTGGACGGGGCGTCGGAGGCGGTCCCGTCGCGCCAGCGCCTGGTTCCGGGGCCCGCCCCGGTGGCGGGCGGCGGCATCGCGATCTACGACATCACCGCCGGGCGGGTGACCCTGCCCAACGGCGAGGTGCTGGAGGCGCATTCAGGCCTCGGACCGAGCCAGGACAACCCGCGCAACGTGCACCTCACCATGCGGGGCGCGACGCCGCCCGGCACCTACGATCTGCGCGAGCGCGAGGCCCTGTTCCACGGGGTACGGGCGATCCGCCTCAACCCCGTGGGCGGCCCCGCCGCGATCCACGGCCGCGTCGGCCTGCTCGCCCACACCTACATGCTCGGACCGAGCGGCGCGTCCAACGGCTGCGTGGTCTTTCGCGATTACAACCGCTTCCTGCAGGCGTATCTCCGCGGCGAGGTCCAGCGCCTCGTGGTGGTGGCCGGCAACGGCCAGGACGGACCGCCCCTGAACGGGCGTCGCTACGGCTTGGCGAGCCGCTGAGCATTTTCAAGCGAGGTGGATACCGGCTCGCGTGAAGAAAATGCGACCCAACAATAACTTAGAGAATTTTCCGTGATCGGAGGATCATGGAAAATACTCTAGAGGCTGTTATGGACCTGAGCGGTCTGGAATCCAGATGAGGAGGCATGACCTCTTCGCGCCAAGCCTACCCGTCCGATGTTTCCGATGATGAATGGGCGCTGGTCGCGCCGTACCTGACGCTGCTGCGCGAGGATGCGGGGCAGCGCGAGTATTCACTTCGCGAGG